>CAJGCN010000147.1 GCA_904501815.1 uncultured Clostridia bacterium | reverse complement strand
CGTTGACATTTTTGATAGAATGGAGTACAATAATAAAGTAAACGGTCGCGCTTGAGCGCGGCGATACGAAAGACAACCGAATATGAGGGAGTAATTCGCGCATTTTTAGCGTAGCGGTTTCGTCAGGACGGCAATGCTTGCCCGGAATCGTTTGAAAGAATGAGACTCATACGTTATAACCCTATAACGTAAGGGTCTTTTTTAAATCGTAAGGCGTACAAAATTCGCCTTAGAAAAGCGCTAAAAATTTTTAAGGAGAGATAGAATGAAAGAATATCTTATGAAAGTGGAAGAAGTACTTTCCCAAACGGGCAGTTCTGCCGAATACGGGCTTGCGGGCTTAGAAGCTCAAAAGCGATTGCAGGAAAACGGTAAGAACAAACTACCGGAAGGCAAGAAAAAATCTTGGCTAAAACGCTTTGTGGAACAGCTCGTAAATCCTATGATTATCGTGTTGTTGATTGCGGCTGGCGTGAACTTTGCAACCGTGCTCATTGAACGGCTCAACGGTGGCAACGAATCGTTTGCCGAGTTTTTCGTAATCCTTGCCGTCGTTTTGCTCAACGCGCTTTTAGGGGTCGTGCAAGAAGGAAAAGCAGAGCAAGCAATCCAAGCCTTAAAACAAATGACGGCGTCAACTTCTAAAGTCGTTCGCGACGGTCAGCTTAAAGCGGTAAAAAGCGAAGAACTCGTCGTGGGCGATATCGTGATTTTGGAAGCAGGCGACAGCGTGCCTGCCGATTGCAGAATACTCGAATGTGCGTCTTTACAAGCCGAAGAAGCCGCGCTGACGGGCGAAAGCGTACCCGTCAATAAAATTTCCGAGCCTTTAACGGCGGAAAACGGCAAAGACGTTCCGCTCGGAGATCGTAAAAATACGTGCTATATGGGCAGTACGATCGTCTACGGCAGAGCGCGCGCGGTCGTCGTTGCAACGGGTATGCAAACGGAAATGGGCAAAATTGCAGGGGTACTTGCGCATGCGAAAGACGAAGCAACTCCCCTTCAAAAAAAGCTCAACAGGCTTTCTAAAATTTTAAGCTTTGCGGTGCTTGGCATTTCAGTTTTCGTGTTTTTATTCAAGCTATTCATGGATATGGATTTTCGTTGGGAAGTGGTGTTGGATAGCTTTATTATTGCCGTATCCCTTGCGGTGGCGGCAATTCCCGAAGGGCTTGCAACCGTCGTCACGATCGTTTTGTCGATCGGTATGACGAAAATGGCGAAGAAAAAAGCCGTCGTCAAACGCTTAACGGCTGTGGAAACGCTTGGGTGTACGCAAATTATATGTTCGGATAAAACGGGAACGCTTACGCAAAATAAAATGACCGTCGTAAAACATTACGGCGACGACGAATTCTTTCTTGCCCGCGCGATGGCGCAATGCTCCGACGCCGTTTTGGACGAAGAGAAAAAAGAAGCCGTCGGAGAGCCGACGGAATGTGCGCTCGTCAACTACGCGTATCGATTGGGCTTAAACAAAACACAACTTGGCGAAAATGAAAAACGGGTGGCGGAAGCTCCGTTTGACAGTATGCGAAAGATGATGTCTACGCTCCATGAAAGCGCAGACGGGGTCGTGCAATATACCAAAGGCGCACCCGACGAAATTTTAAAAAGATGCACCCAAGTACGCGTTGACGGCAAAATTTTGCCGCTTGACGAAGCCCGTCGCAAAGAAATACTTTCGGCTAATCGTGAGATGGCGAATGGCGCGCTTCGCGTTTTGGCGGCGGCGTACCGCTCCTTAAAACAACTCCCCGATTTTACCGAGCCGAAAGAAATTGAAAGGGATTTGGTGTTCGTAGGATTGACGGGTATGATAGACCCCGTGCGCCCAGAAGTTAAAGCGGCAATTACGGAATGTAAACAAGCGGGTATACGCCCGATTATGATTACGGGCGACCATATTGATACGGCGGTGGCAATCGCAAAAGAGCTTGGGATTATCGAAGACAAGGCGCAAGCGATTACGGGCGCGGAAATGGCGGAAATTCCCGACGGAGAATTTGAAAAAGAAAT
>CAJGCN010000146.1 GCA_904501815.1 uncultured Clostridia bacterium | reverse complement strand
CTTCGGGACAATGCGTGATGAGTAAAACGGTAATCTTTTCTTCTTTGTTTAACCGCAAAACGACGTCGAGCACTTCTTTTCTACCGCGCGGGTCAAGCATTGCCGTCGATTCGTCCAAAATCATAATGCGCGGTTTTAACGCCAACACGCCTGCAATCGCAATGCGTTGCTTCTGTCCGCCTGAAAGACGGGAAGTCGTTGCAGTTCTATATTCTTGCATTCCAACGGCGTTTAACGCAAAATCAATTCTTTCCCCGATTTCTTTGCGGGAAAGACCTACGTTTTCTGGTCCGAACGCCACGTCGTCTTCTACGATGGAAGCCACCGTTTGATTATCAGGGTTTTGAAAAACGATACCGACGTTTTTACGAATTTCAAAAATCCCCTTACCGTCGATAACCTGCTCACCGAATACGGAAATTTTTCCTTCCGTCGGAGTCAACAGCCCGTTAATTAAACGCGCAAGGGTGGATTTCCCGCTTCCGTTATGCCCTAACACGGCAACGAATTCCCCTTCGTCAACGGAAAAATCAATCCCGTTTAACGCAAACGTATTGTCAAAAGGAGTCGCTTGGTTTTGCGACTCTTCCAACTCGTTCGTTTGATAAGAAAAACGTACTTTTTCAAATTCGATTGCCTTCATTCTAACCGTCCGTATACTTCGTTAAGCGCGTTGCGCTGAAAACTCGTTATTTCTTCCTTATATTATAGCAAATTTTTTCTTCCTTTACAATGAAAATAAGGTGAAATTATGTGTTAATCTTTTAAATTTTTGAAATTTTTTCCTTTCTTTTGTTTTTGAGCCTATCTTTTTCCTTTTTTAATTCGTTTTTTGAATACCATTCGGCTCTTTTATAGGTTTTTAAAATCTAAATAGTTTTGTTCTTGCAAAGACTTGTCTTTTTTTGAAAAAAGTATTATCATTGTTATATCATTTTAGGAGAATGAAACTATGAACGAGCAAGAAAAAATGCCCCAGACTTCTCACCCCGCCCCCCATTCGCACGATAGGGAAGATTTCCGCTTTAAAACGCTTGCGGTAGATATTTTAATTTGTTTTATCGCCGCGCTTTTTGTGTCCGCTTCCCTTTTTTATTTTTCAAACTATAACCATTTTGCGCCCGGTGGCGTGACGGGTTTTGCCTCTATCGTCGGTTCGTTGACGGCGGATGCGCTTGGGCAAGATATGACCGTTTGGATGAGTATTTTTATGGTTGCGTTTAACGCGCCTATCTTCCTTTTGGTGGCTATCTTCGTCAGCAAAAAAACGGGTATCATTTTGATTATTTATCTTTCTTTTCAATCGGCGCTTTTATACTTTTTTCAATACTTAAACAGCGCGTACGGCTTACCCTATTACGGCGCGTATCAAGAAGCGGGAAAATACTTTTCCCCTGAAAACAACGTGGTTTTTGCGGCAATCGGCGTAGGCGTGATTTCGGGCTTGGGATTTTCTTTGATGCTTCGCCGTTTCGGCGCTTCGGGCGGTACTTATGCGATTTCTTCGTTAATCAAGCATTTTAAACCCGAAAGTAATATTGCGTGGGTATCCTTTATTATGGATGCTTCCGTCGTCGTGGTGGCTATGTTCGCCTATCAATCGGGGGCAAACGCCGTGATTTCCACCTTGTTGAATATTTTTATTGCGAATATCGTGGTAGACTTTATGCTTCGCGGTGTGAGAAGCGGGTATAAATTTGAAATTATTACCGATAAACCTGAAGAACTTTCGGCGGAGTTAATGACGAAGCTCGGTCGTGGCGTGACTGCCATTCAAGCGGAAGGTATGTATACGCATAAAGGACATTGCTTGTTGATTTGTATCGTTCGCAACCGCCAAGTCGGTGAATTTTTGAAGATTTTGAAAAATTACTCGACTTCCTTTTCCTACTCTTGTAAGGTCAACGAAGTGTACGGCAGATTTGAAGTGAAAAAATCTTTAAAGCATCATAACGAACATAAAGAAAATTAATTTGCTTTAAAAGTAATTCGAGCGACAACTTTTGGTTGCCGCTCCTTTTTTATTT
>CAJGCN010000145.1 GCA_904501815.1 uncultured Clostridia bacterium | reverse complement strand
TTTCATTGTAAAAATCCTTCAATATAAGCAATTTGTTCGGCAACGCTTTCATAGCCCGTCGAGCCTTTGGAAATACGTTTTCCCACGCAAGTTTCCAAAGAAATTTCTTCGTAAAGATCGGCTTCGAACAGCTCCGAACGGCTCTTATATTCTTCTATGCTCATCTCGTCAAGCGTAATGCCTTTCTTAATGCAATATCCAACGATTTCTCCCACCGTTTTATACGCGGAACGGAAAGGCAAGCCTTTCTTCGTTAAATAATCGGCAAGGTCGGTAGCGTTGATAAAACCTTTTTTCGCCGCCGCGTACATATTCTCTTTCAACGGGGTCATGGTCTTAATCATAGGCACGAAAATTCCCAAGCAAAGCTTTACCGTTTCCACGCTGTCAAACACCGCTTCTTTATCTTCTTGCATATCTTTATTATATGCAAGGGGTAAGCCTTTGAGCATTGTCAGCGTTCCCATAAGATCGCCGTAAACCCTGCCCGTTTTTCCGCGCACCAACTCCGCCATGTCGGGGTTTTTCTTTTGCGGCATAATCGAAGAACCCGTCGTATACGCGTCGTCTAATTCCACGAACTTAAATTCCCAGCTCGACCACAAAATAATCTCTTCGGAAAACCGCGAAAGATGTGTCATAACGAGCGCAAACGCGCTTTCTAATTCCACGCAATAATCGCGATCGGACACCCCGTCTACCGAGTTCATACAAACCCCGTCAAACCCGAGCGTTTTCGCCGTCAAGTCCCTATCGATAGGATAGGTCGTACCCGCGAGCGCGCAAGAGCCGAGCGGGGAATAGTTCATTCTTTTTAAAGCATCCGTCAATCTGCCCACGTCGCGCGTGAACATCATACAATACGCTAACAAATGTTGCGCAAAGGTAATGGGTTGCGCGCGTTGCAAATGGGTGTAGCCCGGCATAATCGTTTGCGTATTTTCCTTAGCCTTTTGCAAGGTAGCAATAATTAATTCTTTTAACAGCGCAATCACTTCCGCCGTTTGCTCGCGCATATATAAGCGTAAATCAACGGCAACCTGATCGTTGCGCGAGCGTGCGGTATGCAACCGCTTGCCCGCATCCCCGATACGCTTGGTAAGCTCGGATTCGATAAACATATGAATATCTTCGGCGTTCTCGTCAAAGCAAAGCGCACCGCTTTGTAAATCCTCCAAAATCCCGCCGAGTCCGTCGGTAATTTTTTCATAGTCCGCTTGGGTTAAAATCCCCGTTTGAAAGAGCATACCCGCGTGCGCAAGCGACCCGCGAATATCTTCTTTATACATTTTTTTATCAAACCGAATGGAAGAATTGAAATCGTCCGCAATTTTTTCCGACTTCTTTTCAAATCTTCCCGCCCACATTTTTTCCATAGTCCGTTTCTCTCAAAGAATTATTTCTTGTTCTTTTGGTCAACTTGCGCTTGCACCTTGATAGGCAATCCGAACAAGTTGATAAAGCCCGTCGCGTCCGCTTGATTGTATACGTGGTCTTCCCCGAACGTTGCGATTTCTTCGGAATACAACGAATAATCACTCCACGCGCCTGCTTTAATCATATTGCCTTTATACAGCTTAATCTTAACCTTACCCGTCACCTTTTCTTGCGTTTTGTCTACGAACGCCGACAAAGCTTCGCGAAGGGGGGTAAACCATTGCCCGTTATATACGAGTTCTGCAAAGCATACGGAAAGTTCTTGCTTTTTGTGCGCCGTATATTTATCCAAGCAAAGGGTTTCCAAATAGTTATGCGCGAAATACAAAATCGCACCGCCCGGCGTTTCGTATACCCCGCGACACTTCATACCCACCAAACGGTTTTCTACGATATCCAAAAGCCCGATACCGTTTTCCCCGCCGACTTTGTTCAACGCGTAAATAATTTCTTTCGCGCTCATCTTTTCGCCGTTAAACGCAACGGGTACGCCTTTTTCAAAGTCAAGAGTGATATACGTGGGCTTATCGGGAGCTTGCATAGGCGAAACGCCCATTTCCAAGAACCCTTCTTTTTCGTATTGCGGTTCGTT
>CAJGCN010000144.1 GCA_904501815.1 uncultured Clostridia bacterium | reverse complement strand
TCAAAAGAAACTTGTCCGTTTTCTTCTTCCGTAAAACTCTCTGCTTGCGTTTCTTCCCCTTCTGCAACTTCGGCGTTTTCCCCGTCTTCTTGTGTTTCTTCGCTGTCAAACAGCATACGACGTCGTTTTGCATCAGCCATAGACAGGCGTTCGTCGATTAAAATAATTTCAATGCCACGATTTAAAAAGGCAATTTCGTTTAAACGTTCTTCTACCGTTTCCAAATCGAAATCTACTTCCGAAAACACGTTCGCATCCGGCTTAAAGCGGACTAACGTACCCGTTCTTTTCGTGCTTACGCCCGTATCGACGAGCGGACCGTCGGGTTTTCCCGAATCGAATTTCTTTTTATTTTTATTATATACGGAATGAAAGCTCATTTTATAAATATGCTTTCTAAACACTTCTACCGTCAACCACTCGGAAAGAGCGTTAGTGACGGAAGCACCTACGCCGTGCAACCCGCCTGAATATTCGTAGTTCCCCTGCCCGAATTTTCCGCCTGCGTGCAATTTCGTAAACACGAGTTCTACCCCCGATTTCTTTTCTTTGGGGTGAATATCGGTGGGAATTCCACGCCCGTTATCTTCTACGGATGCGCTACCGTCTTTGTGGAGTGTGACGGTAATTTTCGTTGCGAAGCCGTTTGCCGCTTCGTCCACAGCGTTATCAACGATTTCCCAAAGAATATGGTGCAAGCCCTTAACGCCCGTCGAGCCGATATACATACCCGGCCGCATACGGACGGCGTCAAGCCCTTCCAAAACTTCAAGATTTTTCGCGCTGTAATCTGCGTTGGTTGATGTTTTTTTGTTTTCCGTTGCCATTTTTTCCTCTGCTTTCTTGTTTTTCTCTTTAAAAATACGTCAAAATAACGCCTATTCTATTTTATTATACCACTTTTTCCCTTTTTTTTCAAATATTTGACGAAAAAATTTTTCACAAAAAAGAGTTTTTAGTATAAGTTATCCACAAAACTTCCCGTTTTAGGATTTTTGTTTACTTTCTACCACCGCAAGCTCTTTTAACGCGCGAGTGTAGGCGATATATTTCTCGTTCGGGCTCATACCGTCGGGAATGACCGCCACGCAAGTAAACTCTAAGCCTTTACTTTCATAAACGCTCATAAAATTGATTTTTTTATCGGAAATCCTGCCTTTTTCCGCAAGGTCGTTATACGCTTTACGTTTGTAATCTTCCTTTTTACTTTCCGCGCAAATAATCGCTTTTAAGCCCTTTTTATCTTTAAAAAAGCCGTTTATTTCACGAGCGGTCATTTCTTTCACTCTATCGCCGTCAAATCCTATCGGTTTCATATCCACTTGTAAGGTTTTAGAAACGTAATCGACAATTTGGTTGGTATTGCGATAGTTTTGATTGAGCGTATACAGCGAAAAATCTTCAAAACACTCCGGCCAATTTTTTACGCCGCGATAAGGGGTTATATTTTGTTCTATATCCCCGAAGACGTTAAAAGAGCCTTTTTGATTGATTGCTCTTAACAGCTGATATTCGCAAGCGGAAATATCCTGCCCTTCGTCGATAAACAAATGCGCGTAGGTTGGCGAAAGCCTGCGACCCGTCAATGCGCATAATAAAACGAGCGCGTAAGCATCGGACGGGTACATTTTCTTATCCGTCATTCCGTATTTTATCTTATATTTTTTTACCGTTTGTTTATAAAAATACCGAACGATATCCACAAAATTTTCACTACCGCCCACCGCCGAAAATTTCTTTTCACCGCGTAAAAAGCCGTAAAACTCGTTAAAAGCAACGTTGGCTTCTCCGATTTCCAAAACCTTTTCCTTTGCGCGGAGGATTTCCTCTAAAAGCTCCATTCTCCGAGCAATTCTATCCGCGTATAAATACGTTTCCACTTCTCCGATTTTACGGCGGAAACGCTTTAAATCAACAAGTTCCTTTTCGACTTCTTCATATAAATCCTTTAAAGAAGTTTCTGCTTCTTGCACGATTTTATCCGTATAACGGGCGGCAAAGGTTGCGCTTTTATAAAAGGATAAAAGTTGACGGTAAAAATAATCGGGCGTTTTCGC
>CAJGCN010000143.1 GCA_904501815.1 uncultured Clostridia bacterium | reverse complement strand
TAATCGCAGGACACCCAAGCCCCGCCTTTTCGAACATTTCGTATACCTTTTCGCCCAGTCTGCCTTTAGGCAGAGCGACGTTCAATATCTTCATACTTCCGCTCCTTTCGCGCGTTCCAACCCGTCGAGATACACGGCAAACCCGATTGCGCGCCCGTTCTTTTTCATTTTCTTCATCAACTTATCGTATTGCCCGCCCGAAAGCACGCTCGTCGGCACGCCTTCGACGAACCCTTGAAAAGCTACGCCGTTATAATACTTCCCGTCGTTCACAACGGAAAAATCTATTCGAATTTTCTCCCCCGTCCCCGACTTTTTAAGTAAAGCAAGCACGGTTTTCAATTCCGACACCGCCACGCGCGCCTGTTCCCCGACGGTTGAGAATTTTTCAAGCGCGTTTTCCACGTCGGACGGCGCGCCGTATACTTTCGCAAGCTCTTCCAAAAGCTCCGTCTGTTCCGCCGTCAGCCCTTCGGCTAAGGCAACCGCGCGCACCCCCTGCACGTTCTTTTCGCCTAAATACGCGAAAAATTCCTTCTTTCCGCCTTCGCTTACCCCGAACGCGTTCAACACGCCGAGCGGGATATCTAAATGCGAAATTTCAAGCGCGTAGCGCGGGGAAATCGTCGCCAAGCTCTTTTCGGCAAGTTCCAACGTTTCGGCAATCCCGCTTGCATCCACTTCCCCAAGCCGTTCTAAGCCCACCTGCATAATCTCTTTAAACGAGCGCGTACCTTTCGACACGCGATACACGTTCTCGTTATAAAACAGCTTTTTCGGCTCGCGCACGAAATCCCGTCCGTTTTTGATAATCGACAGCGTGACGTCAGGTTTCAGCGCAAGCAATCGCCCGTCGGTATCCGTAAAGGTAATCACGTTTTCCGAAACGAGAAAGTCCTTGTTTTGCGCGTACAGCCCGTATTCTTCGAATTTACTCATTTTATAAAGTTCGTATCCGTACTCACTATATAACGCGCGCAAAGCGAAGGTAATTTTTTCTTATGCGGTGAGAATGTTTTCAAAATCCATTTTTTTATTCTCCTTTCTTTTCTAACACGAGCGCGTAGCCCCCGCTCCCGTAGTGTAAGCATCTGTTCACACGGCTAATAGTGGCGGTGCTTGCCCCCGTTTCTTCGGAAATTTCCCGATAGTTTTTCCCCGCTCTCAAAAGCGAAGCCACCTGCAAACGTTGGGTCATGTCTTCCATTTCCTTAATCGTACAAATATCTTCAAAAAACCGCTCGCAGTCTTGTTTACTTTCAAGCTTCACCACCGCTTCGAATAAATCGCTGAATCTTTCAAAAAAGTTTTGTTCCATTTCCCTTCTCTCTTTCGTATTTTTTACTTTATCATTTTAGCACGATAAAGCGTTAAAGTCAACTGATTTTTAGGATAAACGTAAATTTTTTCATAAAAAACCGCTAAAACAAAAAAAATTTCCCAAAATTTGGGAGATTTTAATTGAAATCAAGAAAAATATTTGTTATACTATATCTAATATATGAAATTTTTTTAATAGGTTATACAAAGGAAAACTATGTCTTACTTGGGGAGAAAGGCAAACCATTATTTGCGAAAAGTTCAAAATGGCGACGTACAAGCGTTTAAAGACCTTTATAAATTGACCGTGTTAAAGCTCAAACGGGTCGCCGCCTTATATTTAACGAATAAATCGGAAGTTGACGACGTGATACAGGAAACTTTTTGTCGCGTGTATTTATATTCCGCATCCGCAAAACCCGAACAAGACTGTTATAATTGGCTTTGCAAAATCGTTCAGCGGGTAGCCTACGATTTCAATAAAATCAACCACGAATCCCTTGAAAACTTACCCACCCCGCCTGCTGATGCGCAAACCTTTTATATCTTAGACCGTTGGATGGACAAAAGCGAAATTTGCAAAGCGGCGGCAACACTCGAACCGCTCAATCAATCGATTGTATACTTATATTATTTTGAAACCCTATCCCTTTCCCAAGTGGCAACCGTTTTAGGCTTACCTAAGTCCACCGTAAGCGACAGATTGCAAAAATGTCAGCGGGAAATTAAGAAATTTTTAATAAAATAAAAAAAGTTTTGGATTTTTCCGTCCAAACCAGCCAAAAAACAAGTATATATAGTACT
>CAJGCN010000142.1 GCA_904501815.1 uncultured Clostridia bacterium | reverse complement strand
GCGTTTCCTTCGCTTGATTCCTGAGCGGGGGGCGCAAGCTCTAAGTTGGCTTTATCGAGCATTTCTTTCATTTTACCGAGCATATTTCCGCGCACGGCGTTTAACGCTTGCTCAATACAAATAGCAAAGCCTTTGGCTTTTGCGTTGCCGTGCACTTTTACGACCGTTTTTTGAAGCCCTAAGAACATTGCCCCGCCGAGCTTTTCATAGTCGAGATTCTTTCTGATATTGCCGATAATGTCTTTTACGAATAAGTAGCGAAGCTTGGTGAAGAGATTGCGTTTGAATTGCTTTTTCATAATCGTGCTGACCGCTTTTCCGCAACCTTCCACCGATTTGAGCGCGATATTGCCCGTGTAGCCGTCGGCAATCGTGACGTCGATTTCCCCGAGCATAATATCTCTGCCTTCGATATTGCCTTTATAGTTGATGCAAGCCGTCTTTTTAAGCATTGCGTGCGCTTCTTGATGTACTTCATCCCCTTTATGGTCTTCCGTGCCGTTATTCAAAAGCCCGCAAACGGGATTTTCTATCCCGTACGCCGCCTGCGCGTAGGCACTTGCCATAATGCCGAAATGCACGAGATTGATAGGCTTACATTCTAAGTTTGCGCCACAGTCGCAAAGGAGAGTCCCCGTGCCCTTTAAGTTGGGGATAAGCGGGCAAAGCGCGGGGCGGGAAACCCCTTTCAATCTGCCGATTTTGAGTACGCCAGCCGTAAGCACCGCGCCCGTAGACGCCGAGCAAACGAGCGCATCCGCTTTGTCTTCTTTTAACAAACTGCAAGCGACCACGAGCGAAGAATCCTTTTTGGTTTTTACCGCTTTCGTGGGAATTTCTTCCATGCCGATAACTTCCGTCGTATGACGGACTTCCACGCGGGATTTATCATAGCTAAGCGTTTGAAGAACCGCGTTGATTTGAAGCTCGTCGCCCACTAAAATCAGCGACATATCGGGGTTTTGGTTGAGCGCTAAAATAGAGCCTTTTACTTGTTCGTCGGGCGCGTAATCTCCGCCCATTGCGTCGATAACGATTCTAATCATGCTCTTTTCTCCTTAGTATTCCAAATTGGAAACGGTGCGGGGGAAAGGAATAACGTCGCGAATATTTGCAATCCCCGTCAAATACATAATCATTCTTTCAAAGCCAAGCCCGAAACCGCTGTGCGTCGTTCCGCCGTATTTACGCAAATTTAAATACCAAGAATAGTCTTCGGGGTTCATGCCGAGTTCTTGAATACGGGCAACGAGCTTATCGTAGTTTTCTTCTCTTTGCGAACCGCCAACGAGTTCCCCGATACCAGGTACGAGCAAATCCGCCGCCGCAACCGTTTTGCCGTCGGGGTTTTGTTTCATATAGAAAGCTTTGATTTCTTTGGGGTAGTCGGTTAAGAACACGGGTTTTTTATACACCGTTTCCGTTAAGAAACGTTCGTGTTCGCTTTGCAAATCCTTGCCCCAGAAAATATTCTTATCGTCGAATTTGTCGGCGTTTTGTTTTAAAATTTCAATCGCTTCCGTATACGTCAAGCGCACGAAATCGTTTTCCGCTACGTTCTTTAAGCGTTCTAAAAGACCTTTATCTACGAATTGGTTTAAGAAGTTCAATTCGTCTTTACAAGTTTCCGATACGTAGTTGATGACGTATTTGACCATTCCTTCGGCTACGTCCATATCCCCTGCTAAATCGCAAAACGCCATTTCCGGTTCTATCATCCAAAACTCCGCCGCGTGGCGAGCGGTGTTGGAATGTTCCGCGCGGAAGGTAGGTCCGAACGTGTAGACGTTGCCAAACGCCATTGCATAGGTTTCTGCGTTTAATTGCCCTGATACCGTTAAAGAAGCCTTTTTGCCGAAAAAGTCTTTTTTATAGTCGATATCTTTGCCTTTCTCCATTTCTTCGGGGGAAAGGGTGGTCACTTGGAACATTGCGCCCGCGCCTTCGCAGTCGCTACCCGTGATAATAGGGGTATGCACGTAGACGAACCCGCGTTCGTTGAAAAATTTATGAATGGCGAACGCCGCTTGGCTTCTGATGCGGAACGCCGCGCCGAACAGGTTGGTACGGGGACGAAGATAGGCGATCTCGCGCAAAAATTCCACCGTGTGGCGTTTCTTTTGCAAGGGATAGTCGGGCGTGGATTCCCCTTCTACGGCGATTGCTTTCGCTTTGATT
>CAJGCN010000141.1 GCA_904501815.1 uncultured Clostridia bacterium | reverse complement strand
CTAATTTATCCGCTACTTGTTTTTGCGAATATTCTCTTTCTTGCCTTAATTCTTTTAGCTTTTGACTAAAAGCCGTCGTTGAAACTTTTATATCGTCCATTTTTTTTATCTCCTAATAAAATTTTGCCATAATATAGTCAAAATGACTTGACAATAGTCAATTTGACTATTATAATATAAGTAGTCTATTTGACTATATCGTAAGTTTGCGACAATTTTTTCCATGAAAAACGCTCCGATTTACTCGGAGCGTTTTTCATTCTTATAGTACGGTTATTTTTTACGGCGATACATTTTGCTCGCGCCCATAATTTCACTTACTTCGATAATCGAAACGAAGGCGTTTTCGTCGAGTATCGCGACCATATCCTTCAAGCGCGCAATTTCAAAACGGTTTACGACTACGTAGAGCATCTTTTTATCCGCGCCCGAATAATAGCCCGTTGCGTCCATAATCGTAATCCCGCGTTTCAATTCTTCTGAAAGAGCGCTCGCAAGTTCTTCCGCGTCTTCGGTGATAATCAGCGCCGCTTTGCCCTTTTCGAAACCTTCTACGATAAAGTCGATTGTTTTCAAGCCGATAAAATACGCAATCAACGAATATAACGGCAACACCCACGAAGAGAAAATCAACGCCGCCGTGATAAAGAGTACCGCGTTATACATCATTACGAACGCACCCACCGAAACGCCAAGCCGTTTATGGAAAATCAGCGACATTACTTCTACGCCGTCGAGCGCACCGCCGAATTTCATTACGAGCCCGCTTCCAACACCCGAAAGCAAACCGCCGAACAACGCGCCGAGAACCTTATCGTCCCCTACGACGGGCGACCCGCTTGAAAAGTCAAAGGGTATTACGCTGTTAATTAAAAAAGAACACAAAGAATATATTGCGATAGCGTATATGGAATACGCCAAAAACTCAAAGCCTATTTTTTTATGCCCGATTAAGAAAAAGGGAATATTCAAAACGATTAAGAAAATAGACATTCCAAGCCATGCAGGGGTGAGTTTATCAAGTAAAATGGAAGTACCCGAAAGCCCGCCGTCGTAGATGTTTAAAGGATATAAAAACAAACATACGCCGATAGCGTTGATAAGACCTGCAATCGTCAGTCCTAAGAAATTCAAAGGGTGCAAGCCTTTTAATTTTTGAAGCTTATCAAAAGTTGCCATTTCTCGCTCCTAAACTCGCTATTATAATAAAGCTTTTATCAGTTCTTCTCGGCTTTTATCCGAAAGATACGCAGGCGGTATATCGAGCATCGTCTTACAGCCGTACGCCCCTTCTTGATTTAACCGATAGGCGGCTCTTGCGCAAGCGACTAACACGGATGCGGTAAACTCTGCGTTGGAATCTAATTTTAAGAAATATTCGATAGTATGCTGATGCTTGCCGTTTTCGCCCGTTCTTCCCTTTCTAATCACAATCCCACCGTGCGGTAATTCGCTGTGATTTTTCGTCAATTCTTCTTGGGAGATAAAATGCACCGTCGTACGGTACTCCGCAAAATAGTTGGGCATAGTTTTAATTTCCCGCTCAATTCGCTCTTTATCTGCGCCGTCTTTCACCACCACGAAACATTCTCTTTCGTGCTTTTGCGCCGTCGTCAGTTCGGGATTTTCCCCTTTACGCACCGCGTTCAACGCACTTTCCAAAGGAATGGTATACTGTCTTGCATCTACTACCCCGTCGATACGGCGAATGGCGTCGGAATGACCTTGACTTACCCCCTTGCCCCAAAACGTATAGTCCTTGCCGTCGCTCAGCACCGCGCCTGAATACAACCGAGCAAGCGAGAACATTCCCGGATCCCAACCCGCCGAAACGATTGCGGTATGCCCCGCAGGGAACGCTACGGCGTTGACCGCCGATACGTGGCTGAGAATATTCGCGTGCGTATCGAAGCTATCCACAACGTTGAAATATTTAGAAAGCATAGGCGTTTGCGCGGGTAAATCGGTTGCGCTCCCTCCGCAAAGAATCATTACGTCGATATCTTTCGTCATTTTCTCGGCGTCGTTTATAGAGTAGACGGGAATTCCCGTACAAGTTTTCACCGTTTTCGGGTCGCGACGGGTAAACACGCCCACCGCCGTCATATCAGGGTTTTGACGAACGGCGTATTCCACGCCCCGCCCAAGATTGCCATATCCGTAAATACCGATACGAATACTCATAAATAAATTT
>CAJGCN010000140.1 GCA_904501815.1 uncultured Clostridia bacterium | reverse complement strand
GCTACCCATCGTCGGCTTGGTGGGCCGTTACCTCACCAACTACCTAATGGGACGCGAACTCATCCATATCCGATAAAATCTTTTACCCCTAAGGGATGCCCCTTCGTGGTCTTATGCGGTATTAGCACAAATTTCTTTGTGTTATTCCCCTGATATGGGTAGATTGTTCACGCGTTACTCACCCGTCCGCCACTCGGGTATTGCTACCCTCGTTCGACTTGCATGTGTTAAGCATGCCGCCAGCGTTCATCCTGAGCCAGAATCAAACTCTTAAGTTTAATTGTTTAAAGTCGTTCTCTTCCGAGAACAACGGCTCTAACGATTTTTTTAGTCATTATCTTTGCTGACTTGCTTTAAAGGTACTTTTTCAAGTACTTTTTCTAAATTAACGGAAATTACCTTTCATTTGCACTTCTTGTCAAATAAATCTCATTTCTTTCTTATTCTATTTTTAATCTGCTTTTACGAAGCTACAGCTCCGTTTGCTACCCCCTCGCGGCGACAGCTTGTATATCATATCACAAGTCGATAGCCTTTGTCAAGTAAAAAATTCAACTTTTTTAAAAAAATTTTAAATTTTTTGAATTTTTTTCGCGATATCCTTTTTCGTTAGATTCGCGCGCGACTTCTCGAAGACAGCTTGACTATATTACCACATTCAAAAAGCAAAGTCAAACGTTTTTTCGCGCTTTTTCAAACTTTTTTAAAATTTTTTAAGTTTTTTCGAAAGTTCTTGCTTTCTCTTGACTTTTTTCGTGTTTTCGTGCTACAATAAAGAAAAATTCAGGAGAATACTATGTTAGTGAAGCTTCAAATTCTTTTCACGATTTTATCCGCCGTATTCGTTGCAGGCGTATTTCCTTTGGGTATTATCATTAACTGGACCGCCGCGATTATTTCCGCTCTCGCAGCTTTTTTCTTTTTCAGCTTAATGTATCTTTGCAAACAAAAAAATAAGGAACTGCACCCCGAACAATACCAAACGCCAACGGACGACGAAACGGAAGAGCCTGACGATACGCCAAACGAATAAATTTTTTCCTATTTCGCTATATTATATTATATATATGTCGCGCGAGCGCGCGCGTGAGAAAAAACAGCGGGGATTTTCCGCTGTTTTTACTTTTTTATAAACATTGTTTTTCTTTTAATAATTTCACGACTTCTTCAAAAATTCCCTGCGGTGTTTTTTTGCCGTCCACCCGCTTGACACGTTCGGGATATTCTGTCGCAATCGCTTGATAGCCTTCGTAGACTTTTTGGTGAAACGCCATGCCCGCCTGTTCAAGTCTGTCGTTCTCATCCGCACCGTTTTTACGCTTAAACGCGTCTTGCGGGGAAAGGTCGATAAACACGGTAAGGTCGGGCAAATACCGTTCGAGCGCAAACGCGTTGATTTTTTCAACGAACTCTACGCCAAGCCCGCGCGCATACGCCTGATACGCAAGCGAAGAATCCACGTAGCGATCACAAATGACGAGCTTGCCCGCCTGCAACGCCGGCTCTACGATTTCCCGAAGATGTTGCGCGCGCGCCGCCGCGTATAACAACGCTTCACATTCGTCCGTCATTTCGGTGTTTTTGCCGTTTAGCAAAATTTCTCGAATACTTTCGGAAATCTTGCCGCCGCCCGGCTCACGCGTGAAGATATGCGGTACGCCCGATTCTTTTAAAAACTCGCTCAGCAAGCGAAGTTGCGTGCTTTTTCCGCACCCGTCGCAGCCTTCGAAAGTGATAAATTTACCCGTTTTCATGTTCCGTTTCTCCTTCGCGTTCTTTATACACACAAATTTTTCCGTCTTTTAAGCCGAAGCTGTGCGGGGCGTTTTGTAAGCGTTCTATCTTTTCCGCCGTTAGTATTTCCCCTTGCAAAAAAAGAGGGATACAGGGGGGAAACAACCCGCAGGGCTTTGCGCATACCCGACCGACGGCGTTTTCTATTTTTACCCATTCCCTTTGCCCGTCTTGTTCTATAAACAGGGGAGCGGGGGTACTTTTTTGCTCTTTTTCAACCGTCTGCGAAAGTTTTTTAAGCAAATTTTTTAAAACGGAAAACTGCTTTTTCGTGGTTGCGGGAGAAAGATAAAACAAAAGATTCTCGCCGTCGCAAAATTCCGCGTATACGCCCTTTTCTTCTAATTCCTTTTGAACTTCAAACGCTTGGTTGCCCACTGCCACGCAAACTTTCGTCCAGTC
>CAJGCN010000139.1 GCA_904501815.1 uncultured Clostridia bacterium | reverse complement strand
GTTCGTCGTTTCTTCGCAACGGGTATCGCAGGTCTTTCCTGTGCGGCGGACTCCTTGTCGGCTATTAAATATGCGAAAGTATATCCCGTACGCAACGAAGACGGTATCGTAGTTGACTTCAAGATTGAAGGCGATTTCCCGAAATACGGCAACAACGACGACAGAGCGGACGAGCTTGCAGTTTGGTTGTTGAAGACCTTCATGAAGAAGGTTAAGAGCCACTACACCTATCGCGACAGCGTTCCTACCACGTCGATTTTGACGATTACGTCTAACGTCGTATACGGAAAGAAGACGGGGAACACGCCCGACGGAAGAAGAGCGGGAACGCCGCTTGCGCCCGGTGCGAACCCTATGCACGGCAGAGATGCCAACGGGGCTTTGGCTTCCCTTGAATCGGTTGCAAAACTTCCTTACGAATATTCGAGAGACGGTATTTCCAACACCTTCTCGATTACGCCCGGCTCGCTTGGCAAGGAAGACTAATTTTTGGCAAATATCCCGTCAAGGGGAAACTTTGGCGGGATTGCAGAATAAAATAATTATAAAAGGAGAAAACAAATATGTCGAACAGAGTAGATAATTTAGTTAATATGTTAGACGGCTACGTTGGCGACGGTGGCTATCACCTTAACGTAAACGTATTCAACCGTGAAACCCTTTTGGACGCGCAAGCGCATCCTGAAAAATATCCCCAACTTACCATTCGTGTTTCCGGTTATGCGGTAAACTTCATCAAGCTTACCAAAGAACAGCAGGACGACGTTATTTCGAGAACTATTCACGAATCTATGTAAAGGATGAAAGTCGAAAGGCTGCTACCGTTTGGTGGCAGCCTTTTATAAACTTTTCCAAAAAACGGGAGCTTTTATGAAAAAAAGGAAAAAAGTATTCACCGCGTTTTTAGCGGGGTTGTTGGCGTTTTGTTTGACGGCGTTTTCGGGCTGTTCGGAGCTTGTCGACGGGATTTTAAGCTCGTTTGACAAAACCGAAGAAAGCACGGAAGTCCCCGAAGACGGAGAAGAAAACGACTCTGAAACGCCCCCGCCCGATATCCAAACGGAAAATTTGAGTATTCATTTTTTAGAAGTCGGGAATAAATATACGGGAGATTGTACGCTCGTTAAAGTGGGGAATACGGAAGTATTGATTGACGCTGGTTCTCGGCAAGGATCGGCGGCAACGATCGTTCCTTACGTTCAACGGTATTGCACGGACGGGATTTTGGAATACGTAATCGCAACGCACGCGCATCAAGACCATATCGCAGGGTTTGTGGGTACGAAAGCGGCGAAAGGGGTGTTTGAAAGTTTTGAGTGTCAAACGATTATCGATTTTCCGATGACCAACGCGCAAACGAAAATTTATCAAAGCTATTTAGAGCTTCGCGAACAAGAAGTCGCTTCGGGTGCAAAACGCTATTCTGCGCTCGAATGTTATCAGGAAACAGGGGAAGCGAAACGCTCGTATACCCTTGCCGAAGGGATTACAATGAATATTTTGTATACCCCTTTTTATGAACAGCAAACGAGCGACGAAAACGAATATTCCGTTTGTATGCTTCTTTCGCAAGGGGACGACCATTATTTATTCACAGGCGATTTGGAAGGCGAAGGGGAGGAATTGCTCGTCGAATACAACGATTTGCCCAAATGCAGGCTTTTTAAGGGCGGACATCACGGCAGCCCCACGTCGAACACGGAAAGCCTATTGAGCGTTATTCAGCCGGAAATCGTTTGCGTGTGCTGTTGTTGCGGATCTGACGAATATACTGACAATATCGCGAATATGTTTCCGTCCCAAGCGTTCGTGGACAGGGTTGCCAAATATACCGATAAAATCTACGTGACAACGATTGTTTCGGATAACGAACAGGGCTTTACTTCTATGAACGGCAATATCGTGGTCAGTTCGAACGGAAAAACGCTTACGGTGGTTTGTTCGGTAAACGACTTAAAATTCAAGGATACGGACTGGTTTAAAGCAAATCGCGTTTGGCCTGAAAACGGCGTCAATAGCGATAACGAGAACGCCGAAACGGAAAATGTTCCGTAAAACGACAAATATTTCGTGAGAATTTGCAAAGAGTTTATAAAAAGTAAGAAAAAATTCCGTTGAAACGTTGACATTTTTGATAGAATAGAGTAGAATAATAAAGTAAATGGTCGCGCGAGAGCGGGACAGTACGAAAGACAACCGAATATGAGGGAGTAATTCGCGCATTTTTAGCGTAGCGGTTTCGTCATGACGGCAATTCTTGCCCGGAATCGTTTGAAAGAATGAGACTCATACGTTATAGCCCTATAACGTAAGGGTCTTTTTTAAATCGTAAGGC
>CAJGCN010000138.1 GCA_904501815.1 uncultured Clostridia bacterium | reverse complement strand
TTTTTACTGATTTTTCCTGCGTTCCCAACGCGGCTGCAACCGCTTCACGAACGTCCATGATTACCCCTAAATCTCTTGCGCCCGCGCATACGACTACGACGCTTTGTACTCCTTCTTCCGTTTCACAAATCATCACTTCCGCTTCGCCTACCCCGTCGATTTGTTTCAAGAGCGCGCCGAGTTTTCTTTCCGTTTCCGTTTGCGAAGCGGAAACATTTGAAACGCTTTTCGTTTCTTCCTTATTAAAAAAGACTTTCCACGAAGCGAACGCAAGCACGAGCGCAATCGCAAACAAAATCAAGATTTCTTTCTTTTTTCCTTTAAAAAAATCTTTTATTGAATTGTTCTTATTCGCCTGATACAAATTCCACCTCGTTTATCCCCGTTTCTATCACGAGTTCTTTAAGCGTTTGTTTTTTCTGTTCGTTTACGTTCTCGTTTGCCGTTAAAAGAGCTTTATAAATTTTAACCTTTCTTTCTCCGTAGCTTGTTCCAAATATTTGCGCGTTGCTTTCTTCGTATCGCCAAAGGAGTTCTACGTTGATTTTTGTGTTCGTTTCTTCAAATAAATACTTTTCCAGCTCGTCTTTTGCATTTTCAACGGATATTTTACTGCAATAATCTATGAAATTAAGTTCGCTATTTATAACCGTTTCCGAAAAAATTTCTTCGTTTTTCGAATTTTTATCCCCACCGAAATAGTTTATAATCGGCGCAACGATTGTAAATACGCACGCCACTTTCGCCACGCTTTTTATAAGTCCGTTGGTTTTTCCTTCGGGTAAAATCGCCGTCAAAAGCGCGGAAACTAACACTACGCCGACTACGCTTAAAATATATTCGTTCATAAAAACGCCTCGCCCGTTCCCACGATAAGTACGATACATAAAAAATACAAAAATGCGCTAAAGAGTACCCCTGCCGTGCAATAGTTTAGGTTTCCCGCCGTTTCTTCTAAAAAATCAGAAATGCGCTCGTCCCCGATCGGTTGTGTGATAGCGGCAGTTAATTTTAACAATAAATTCACCGAAACGAGTAAAACGATAGGCTCGAACAGTACGGAAATCATCATAAAAATACTCATACTGCCAAGCGAATTTTTAATAAGCGCACTTCCCGCTAAGGCAAGGTCGAAACCGCCCGATAAAAACCCGCCGACGATAGGCACGCCCGTTCCCAGCGCATATTTCGCCGCTCGTCGGGTAATGCCGTCGTAGGTTGCCGCCGTCATTCCCTGTAAGGTAAAAAATAAGCTAAAAACGGAGATACTGATGCCGATAATCCATTTATTGATTACTTTAAAAAAGGAAGCAAATTTACTGAATTTTAAGTCTTTAGATAAGTGTCCTGCCACCGAAAACGCAATAATCAACAACGTAAACGGATAAATTACCGAGAGTATTAGTGAAACGATATTCGTACTGAAAAAAGCAACGGCAGGACGGCAAATTGCCGCCGAAACGCTTCCACCGCTTGCCGCCATTAGCGTAATAAGCAAAGGAAAAACGATTTGCATTTGCGTTTGCATAGTCGAAACGCAAGATTTTGCAACCGAAAAACATTCGGTAATGACTGCTAAAACGGGAATAAGCGACGAAGTATAAGCTATGAGAAAAATCATAGGCTCGGAAGACGCGGACGTTCTGCCTACTTTTAACGTGCCCACTATTCCGCAAAGGAGAGTTATCGCAGCTATACACAAAAAGGACGGCAAAAGTTTTTTCACGTTTTCGAACAGCACGTTCCCTATCCCTTGAAAAAAATCCCCGTAGCGTACGCTATCCGTTTTAATATAGTCGAATAGCCGTTCGGCTACACTTTTATCCGAAAAGGAATCGAGCGTATTTAAATAGTTTTCCAAATCTTCTAAATCCAGCTTATCAATTAGCTCTAAAATGCTTTGATTGAGTTGGTCTTCCGAAGTTTTTTCTTGCGCTTGGGCTTGAATAGGCGTAGGAAGAAGAAAAATCAACAACAAGCCTATCAACACGAATACAAGAAAAATTTTCTTTTTCATACCAAACCTAAAAATTTACTGACGAGCGCAAGCATACTTTCCAAAATCGGTAAAGCTAAAACGAGAATAGTAAGTTTTCCACCAAGTACGACTTTGTCCGCCAGCGAATTATTTCCAAAATCGCTTAAAATGCCCGCGCCAAATTCCGTCAAATACCCAACGCCTACTATTTTTAATAAAATTTTCATAATTCCCGCTTTCATTCCCGAAGCGGAAGCGATTGTGGCAAGGATATTTATACTGCTTTGCAGTAAATCCATAATAAAAATTAAAATGACGATTACGCCTGCAACGCCTACGGCAAAAGAAAGTTCTGGCTTAGTGCTTTTGAGAAGAATGGACGTGACTGCCGTAATCAGCGCAACGCCGATAATTTTAAATAATTCCATACTCCACCGCTACGTTAGATTA
>CAJGCN010000137.1 GCA_904501815.1 uncultured Clostridia bacterium | reverse complement strand
CAAACCCCGTTGACGACGAAATTAACGTAAACGATCAAAAATTCCTTGCGCCTGAGAGTATGATTGACGCAATCAATTCGTCGGTCGGCCGTCAGCTTCCCGTTGGGGAAATGGCGTACGTCATTTATAATAACTTAGCGAAGTACTACGATTATTCGCTGAAAGCGCTCGAAGATGTGACGGGGGAAACGTATGAAACCTTAAACATTATCGGGGGCGGAAGCAAGAATATGCTCTTGAACGAATTGACCATGAAGTATACGGGTAAACGGATTATTACCGGACCTGCGGAAGGTACGGCAATCGGGAACTTGATGATGCAAATGGTCGGGTCGGGCGAGATTGCCGACGTGAAAGCGGGTAGAAAAATTATCAAAGCATCCTTTGATATCAACGAACTTTAAAAATTATACATATTAAGGAAATAAAAGGAAATAAGGAGTAGCATTTATGTCCAGATACGAAGAAGCGAAAAAGATTTACGCACAGTTCGTTGGGACTCCGACCACGTAATCGTGGTAGACGACGAGCTGAAAGAATTGTCGAAAGAAATTATCCGCAACGAAGCGGACGAAAAGGTTATGATTGCGCTCGACTATTTCGACGCGTCTATTAACCGTTTGTGCGCGTTCGTGACGGGCGTACGCTCTATGCATAAAGCCTTGCTTTGCGCGCTCTTACAGCCGTATGCGGAAATGAAGAAATTGCAAGAAGAAGGGAATTTCACGAAAGTTTTGTATATGCACGAACGTGTGAAGTTCTTGCCGATTGCAGACGTTTGGGACGAATATTTGCGCCGTCAAGGTCTTTTTGAAGACTGGTACGACGAAGTAGAAAAATTTGAAAAAGAAGTAATCGCGAAACGCGTTTAAAAAAAGGAGAACACAATGAAAATTCTCGTAGTAAACGCAGGTAGCTCGTCTTTGAAATATCAACTCTTTGATATGGACGACGGCAAAGTGCTTGCGAAAGGCAACTGTGAGCGTATCGGAATCGACGGCTTAATTACGCATAAACGCCCGAACGCGGAAGATTATAAAGCGGAAGCTTCTCTTCCCGACCACCGCGCGGCGATTAAACTCGTTTTAAGCCTTTTAACCGACGAAAAGCTCGGCGTGTTAAAGAGCGTGGACGAAATCGACGCGGTAGGACACCGCGTGGCGCACGGCGGGGAAAAGCTCCGTCAATCGTCCATACTTGGGGATGAAGAGATTAAGTATTTGGAAACGATCGTTGAGCTTAATCCCTTGCACGGCCCTCCCGCTATCAGCGGTTTTAAGGCTTGCAGGGAAGTGATGCCGAACGTAAAACACGTAGGCGTGTTCGATACGTCGTATTATGCAGACGTGGAAGATTACGCGTATATCTATCCTATCCCGTACGAATATTACGAACAGTTTAAAGTACGTCGCTACGGCTTTCACGGCACTTCGCACAGATACGTTGCAGGAAAAGCGGCGGAAATTTTGGGGAATAAAAACGCAAAGATTATCACCTGTCATCTTGGCAACGGCTCGTCCATTACGGCGACGGTAAACGGCAAGGCGGTGGATACGTCAATGGGCTTTACCCCCCAAGACGGCGTGCCGATGGGTACGCGTTCGGGCGCGCTTGACCCGACCGTCGTTCCGTTCTTGATGAAAAAGCTAAACCTTTCGGCGGAAGAAGCGGAAAAAATCATTAACTCCAAATCAGGACTGTTGGGCGTATCGGGAATATCGAGCGACTGTCGCGACGTAGGCGAAGCGGCGGGGCAAGGAAACTACCGCGCACAGCTTGCGTTGAAAATTCTCGTACATAACGTAAAGAAAATTATCGGCTCTTATATAGCGGAAATGAACGGCGTGGACGCGCTCGTGTTCACGGCGGGAATCGGAGAAAACGACCGTCAGCTTCGCGAAGACGTCTGCAAAGAAATGTCGTACTTAGGCATTGAAATCGACGAAGCGTATAACAAGAGCTGTCTGCGTGGCGAAATCGCGGATATCACGAAAAAGGGCGCGAAAGTAAAGACCTTCGTAATTCCCACTAACGAAGAATTTATGATTGCCTCCGACACACAAACCTTAGCAAAAAAATAAAAATAAAATAAAGGAAGGACTATTATGAAATCACCATTCGAAATTAAGAAAGAAATTTGCGAAGTCGGCCATAAGCTTTGGTTGAAAGGCTTTGTTGCCGCAAACGACGGTAATATCTCCGTGAAAATCAACGACAACGAATATTACTGCACTCCTACGGGCGTATCGAAGGGCGACCTTACCCCCGATATGATCATCAAGGTTGACAAAAACGGCAAGAAATTAGAAGGCAAACTCAACCCTTCTTCGGAAATCAAAATGCACATGAGAGTTTATAGAGAACGCCCTGACGTGACGGCTGTCGTACACGCGCACCCTCCCGTTGCAACGGCGTTCACGGTTGCGGATATCGACCTCGACCAATACATCCTTCCCGAAGCAGTTCTTACCATCGGTAACGTTCCTACGTGTGATTATGGTACTCCTTCGACGATGGAAATTCCCGATTCGCTCGATCCGTACATTCAAAACCACGACGCATTCCTTCTTAGAAACCACGGCGCGTTGACGGTTGGCTGCAACCTTCAAAAAGCGTTCTTCGTTATGGAAGAAGTAGAAT
>CAJGCN010000136.1 GCA_904501815.1 uncultured Clostridia bacterium | reverse complement strand
GAAAAATGCGCCACACGCAATCGTTTGCGTTTAGAAGTTTTGCCGATTTTAGAAGAAATCATATCGGGCGCAACCGAGAATTTAAGCAAATTTTCTATGCGCGCGACGGCGGACGACGAGTATTTATATTCCTTAGCGCAACCGCTTGTAAAGGAAGAACCCCCTTGCGAAGCGGGCGACACGGGTTTGCGAATAAGCTTTTGCGAAGTCAAGCCTTTGTTTTTTAGAGCGTGTTTAACGGCGTTTAAAAGGTTGGGATTTTTAAAAGATTACACGGAAAAGCATTTAGAAAGCGTGTACGGCTTGCAAACCCTGCAAACGGGGTCGCAAATCTCTTTAAAAGGCGGGCTAATTGCCAAACGTCTTTATAACGAAATCGTATTTTATAAAGAAACGGGCGAAAAAACCGAAGAAAAACGCTTTTTTATTCCCTTTCAAATAGGGAAAGTAATTTGCGGTGAAAATGAAATTTTCGTTTCTAAAACGCCGATAACGGGGTGTGGAAAACTTCTTAGAATAGACGAAAGGAAAATTCCTTCGAACGCTACTTTCCGTTTGCGGGAAGAAGGGGATATTTTCGAAAAATTCGGCGGAGGCAAAAAAAACCTAAAAAAATATCTGATAGATAAAAAAATTCCTTCGTTTGAGCGGGAACGCTTACCCGTTTTAGCAAGCGAAAAAGAAATTCTCGTCGTTTGCGGTGTGGAAATTTCCGAGAAGCTAAAAACGGACGACGATACCTTGCAAACTTTGTATATCGCAATCAAAAAAAAGGAGTGAGAACACTCCTTTTTCCTTTTACTTTTTCAAATTTATTCAGCGAATTTCGCCGACGTAAGCGTGTAGACAAGGCTACCTGCGCTATACGCGATAGGGCTTTCGAATTTAAGCATTACGTTGCGGTAGGTGTTTGCCGATTCGTTCGTCGTAGAAGCAATCCAAGCCGTTTGCGAAGCTCCGGGATTTTTCGCTTCAAAAGTCAACGTGTAAGGGCGATAACTGATCGCGCGCTTTTCTTTGCCTTTTCCCACGATATCAAATTCAAATTCACCGCCCGTCTTTTTGCCGACGGAAATCCCTACGGTTTTCTTTGCCTTTTCTAAGGGTTGGTAAGAAGATACGCTCGTGGAACTCGTACCCATACCGCGAAGAGCAAATAAAATTTGTTCGTTGTCTAAATAGGAATATTCGCTGTGCTTTGCCGAGAAAGTTTTCAGCTTTTGCGTTTTATCGTTATTTAAATGGTTTGTAATTGTGCTTTTGCCTTTCGTACCCGTGTAAAGAGTTTCTACCGTGTAGTGATATTCTCTGTAGCAATTTTCAAGCTTAGTGGCATCCGTGCCGTTTGGACTGTGGCAATAGGTAGTTTTCGTCGATTTAATCGGCGTTAAACCCTTTGCCGCGCTCGTGAAAAGTACTTTCGTCGTCACGGAGTCGGGCGTTTCAAATTGCGTGGTTTCGCCCGTCTTTTTCAAGGTGTACGCAACCGAAATCGTAAGAGTGGTCGTGTACTCATACACGGTTTGTCCTTCGTGGTCTGCAGTTTTTAAAGTCGTGGTATACGTTCCGTTCGTATAATCGATTGCATAAGAGCTCGAATACAGCCCGTCCGCTTTGTTATAAGAAACGTCGTAGCTAAGTTCTTCCGCGCTCGTAGGCAACACTTTACTCGTAGTGTCAACGAGCCAGCCTGCATTGAATAAAATTTCCTGATTTACCGAACAAGCCGAACAGGACGAACAAGAAGCAAAAAGGGTTGCGCCCGCAAGTACGCAGGCAATAGAAAGAAATCTTTTGGTTTTCATAACCGCTCCAAAAAGTAATTTACCTTATTTTTTCGAAAAAATCCATTTTTCCTATCTATTATAGCACATATTTTCAAATTTGTAAAAACAAAATTGCGATTTACAGAAAATTCTTGTGAAAAAAAGCTGAAATTTTTCGGGCACTTGTGGTATAATAGAAAAAAAGGAAAAAGAGGACGAACGTATGAGAGCGGTTTACAAGGCGTATACCTTGTCCGAATGTTTGGATACGCTTGCCGAGCTTGTGGAAACCTACGAGCGTGCGGGTGAGAAAAATTTAATTTTTTGTGAAGACAGATTGACGTTAATCACCGAACGCGCGTTGGCGCGGAAACTCGGCGGTACTTTTTTAACGAGCGTTTCCACCTTTTCAAGATTTTTAAAAACGGACGGAAAACTACTCGGTAAGCAAGGCTCGGTGATGGCGATAGGAAAAGTAATTCTTGCCCTGCAACGGGAAAACGCCTTGCAATGTTTCACTTCCCCCAGCGCGGTGGCAAAGGATTCTAAATGTATCTACGAAACGTTGGCGCAGTTTGCTTCCAGCGGAGTAGAAGCGGAAACACTCAAAAATAACGCCGCTTCGCTCAGCGAAGGAATTTTAAAAGCTAAGATAAACGACCTTGCGCTTATCTACGACAGATACTTGGAATTTTTAAAAGAAAACGGATATATCGACGAAAGCCGTTATTTATCCTTGTTGCCTAACTGTATTCGTCAAGAGAAACGCTTGCGGGGAATAAATATCTTTTTCGTCGGCTACACGGCGTTTACGGCGCAAGCCACTCGCACGATCGAAGCGGTTTGCGAAGTGGCGGGGCGTACGATAGGAATTTTTTGCGG
>CAJGCN010000135.1 GCA_904501815.1 uncultured Clostridia bacterium | reverse complement strand
CCGTAGCTACCCGTGAGCGGGTCTTGGAATAACGGGAGCTTAGGAGAAAAGAACGTGAACAGAATAAACGCCAAAGCTAATAAGCTGACTAATAAAATCGGCAATACGGGGGAAAGTATTCTCGGGTCGTCGCGGTATAATAACCAGCCTTCAAACAGGTATGCGACCCCTGCCGCAAGGAAAAAGGTCGCAACGTTAAACCACGCGGGGGATTTTCCGAACGCGCCGTTGTACGTGTAAAAAAGTACGGGGATTAACAGTAGCCCGAGCAAAATACCGAACAGCTGTATCCACCAAAAATTTTCGTAGTCGGCTTGAAAAAAGAAACTTTGGAAAATTGCAAAAAACAGCATAGGAAAAAACAAAATTTTCATATGCTCCCAAGTAGACTCGTTGACGGCGGCAATCCCCGCCGACGGCAAAAATCCCGTTAAGGGATATAAAAAATGCAAAAGCGTACCCAATACCGCCGTGAACGTGAGTCCGCCAAGTTGCCAAAGTACAAGCGACCGTTTCATAAAAAAACTCCTTTCGAAAACTATACTCTTTATAAAAAGTATATTCCGAAAGGAGCAGGTTTATGCTGATAAACAACTTATGAAATTTTCGAATCGGGTAAGCCGTTTTCGTTCGGCGTATCTTTTTTAAAATGCCTAATTAACGCAATCACGACGAACACACCGAGTAGCGGGAAAAGCGCGCTGACGAGCATGCCCGCTTTTAATCCGATTTGCTCTGCCGAATACCCGAGCGTTTTCCCAAGCTCTTGCGCGAACTTGCTCGCGGCGACTTGGTCGGTGATTACCCCTAACAGTTGTGGCGCAAGCGACGCGCCTAAATCCCCGCCCGCCGCCATTAACGCATACGCCGCGACTCCTGCGTTGGGGAGTTTTTCTTCCATAAAAATCAGCGTACCCGGCCAGAGCATTGCCGTAAACAATCCCGTTAAAATGCAAGCGATAAACGCCAAAACCGCGTTCGGGGAAAGCCCCGCCGTGAGATAACAAACGGTTGCGCCGAGCATACCGATTAACAGTACTTTCGAGATATTTTTCCCGAATTTCGCATAAGAAAATCTTCCTATCCATAATAAAATCGCAAACCCTGCCATACCCAGCACGTCGCCAAGCGTTTTGTCGATATGTAAGGCGGTTTCCATATAGCTGGAAATCCAGTTCGTCATAGCGATTTCCGCGCACCCCCCGAAAAAGATACAAACCGTGCAAAGGGCGAACCCGATCGTGCGTTTTTTCGTGCGCTCCACGCTGATACCGCCGTTTTCGTGGCTGACGTCGGGGATAGGCGAACACATAAACAACACAAATGCGAAGATAGGAAGAACGGCGAAAAACAAAGCCAAATACGCCCAATTTTCCCCGCTGAACAAGTTGAGAAATACCGTGCTTACGATTACGACGGTAAACACGCCGAACGCGTAAAGAGAATGTAGAAGGCTCATATCCCTTTGGGGATTTTTAGAAGGGATTGCGGCAATCGTAGGGCTTAAAAGCACTTCCGAAAGACCTGCCGAAACGGAAAAAATCACCGTACCGATTAAAAGACCTATATACGCGATATTTGGAAAAAACGTGGGGATTAGGGCGTAGATAATCATTCCAAGCGAAGTGATTAAGGGCATAATTTTCAAGATTACCCGCACGTTGAACTTTTTCGAAAACAACGAAAATATTAAATCAATCAATAACTGCGTGCAAAAATTCGTCAACACCAAAGTCCCCAAAAGGGTGTAGGAAATGCCGTAAAGGGAACGGAAGGTGACGAATAAAAGCGGGGGCAGACTGGATATCGACGACATGTTAAAGCACGAGGCATAACAAGCGAATTTCGTGCGTTTAAAGTTAGGAGTAGAAGCCATAAAACACCTGTTATTTAGGGAATTATCAATACTTTTTTTGAAATCCCCAAGATTATATCATTGTTTTTCTGAAAAAGCAAGAAAAAAGCCGTAGATTTTTTGTGAAAAAGATAAAAAGTTCGAATGACCGAACGACTGCTCGGCGGGGCAAAAGTATAAAAAATCCTAAAATTCACGAAAAAAATCGAAAAAATTTGATATTTTTGCGAAAAAATCTCAAAAACTCTGCCCGAAAGACTTGATATTTCTTGTGTTTTATATTAAAATATAGAATGGAAAAGCCGAACGGAACGTTTCGCCTAGCGAGAAAACGACGAAAGTGCCGCGAGGTTTTTTTGTGCGAAAGAAAAAATCAGAAAAAAATCTATTTGGAGGAAATAATCAATTATGGCTAAAAAGTATTGCTATCTCTTCACCGAAGGTAATGCAAAAATGCGCGAGATTCTCGGCGGTAAAGGTGCAAACCTTGCGGAAATGACTAATATCGGTCTTCCCGTGCCTCAGGGCTTCACCATCTCGACCGAAGCTTGCACGCAGTATTATGAAGACGGCAGACAAATCAACCCCGACATTCAAGCGGAAATTATGGAGTACATCGACAAGATGGAAAAAATTTGCGGTATGAAGTTCGGCGACAAAGAAAACCCCTTGCTGGTATCCGTTCGTTCGGGCGCGCGCGCTTCCATGCCCGGTATGATGGACACGATCTTGAACTTGGGCTTGAACGAAGTAGTTGTCAACACGATTGCAACCAAGTCGGGCAATCCCCGTTGGGCTTGGGACTGCTATCGTCGCTTTATCCAAATGTTCTCCGACGTCGTTAT
>CAJGCN010000134.1 GCA_904501815.1 uncultured Clostridia bacterium | reverse complement strand
GCAAGCGGTTTTGAAGAAGACGGCGCGCCAAGACTTGTGAAAACGGCGTGGAAAGACGAACCTATTCCATTCGAAGAAGCGGCTACTTTGGGTACGGAAAAAGTCATCAAAGAACACTCCACGATCGGGATTTTAGTGACGACGGACGGCAGTATTACGGATATTCCGCGCGAGAATTATTTGCAGGCGGAAGAACGCTCCGTGTACGCGTTGAAAGAAATTGATAAACCTTTCGTTATTTTGTTAAATTGCCGTCAGCCTGAAACCCAAGAAACGCTTAGAGCGAAGTTGGAAGAAAAATACGATACCCCCGTAATCGCGGTGAACGTAGAAGAAATGGGGGAAGAAGAAATCGTGCGTATTTTACAAAAAGCTTTGTTTGAATTTCCTGTGGCGCAAATCGACGTAAAAATACCCGAATGGATTCGAGCTTTGCCCGAAAATAACCCTACCGTGTGTGCGTTGACGAACGAATTAAAAACCGCAGCAAGTAAAATTTTGAAGATGAAAGATTGCTTTGCGCTTGAAAATTTATTCGAAACTGGTGATTTTTTACCGCCTGACGGGGTAGAAATGCAATTAGGTTGCGGAAAAGCGGAAATCACGGTAAGAGCGAAAGAAGAATTGTTTTATAAGGTTTTAAGCGAAGAGTGTGGGGAAAAGCTTGAAAACGATTTAAAAGTAATGCAATTCGTCAAAAAGCTTTCTGAATCAAACCGCCGTTATGAAAAAATCAAAGACGCTTTCAATTCGGCGGAAGAAAAAGGCTACGGCGTGGTGCAACCGACGGGCGCGGAACTCAATTTAGGCAAACCGCAACTCGTTCGAAAAAACGGTGGCTACGGCGTACAATTTAAGGCAGATGCGGCAAGCTATCATATCATTAAAGTCGGCGTGAACGGGGAAATCAATTCGATTATCGGCACGAAAAAGCAAAGCGAAGACTTTATTGAAGATACGCTTGAATACTACGCAAACGATAAAGAAAAAGTATGGCAAACGAACATTTTCGGAAAGAGCTTACACGAATTGATGCAAGACGAATTTGCGAAAAAATCACAAGGCGTACCGCCGGAAATCTGCAAAAAATTAACCCGTGTTATCACAAGGGTCGTCAACGACGGAAAAGGCGGTATTTTCTGTATTTTACTTTAAAAATTTTTTCCAAGCATAAAAAGGGGTAAACGTGGGAATACTCTTTGTAAATTCTTTATCAAGGAGTCGTTTATGCATAAGTCGTTAAAAGGCAATAAAAACAAAGTACCTAAAATTACGGAAGCGCAATACGAAGAATATATTCAATCTTTAAGGGGAGAAAATACTTCTCCAAACGACGGGGAAGGGGTGAAAAACGGCGTACACGCCGAGCCATTTTCAACTAAGCGGTAAACGCAAAAAGTTGCGGTCGGTTCGTTGACTGCAACTTTTATTTTTGTCAAAATAGAAAACAACCGCCCCGTGTGCGCGTTGAAAGAACCTTTAATTTGAAAAATAAGGCAAAAAACGAAAAAAATGCCCTTACTAAAGGATTTTTTTAAGTAAAATCCTTGACCAAAAGTTCAAGTTATGTTATAATATTGTCGTGAAGAAGTATTTCTTAGCTAAATTTTTAAGAAACACTTAAAAACAAACGGAAATAACGTTTTCGACCGATTGACGGCGATAGCGAAGACAGAGGTGTATTATGGCGGAAAACGCAAACAAAATGCAAAATCAACAGGCGGTACAGCAAAACGGCGTAGCAACGAAAATCGACGCCCTTTATAATTGGCTTACATACGATTTGCAATCGTTGAAGAAAGAGCTTTTAAACGAGCTGAAATATTCTTCTATGCAGTCGGGCGCATTGTATAAAACTATGCAAGAAGAAGCGCAAAAGCAAACGAAAGACACCGCTTCGTCCGTGCAGTTGATGGTGCAGGAGCTGAAATACGGCTATAAGCAAAATCAATCCATCTACGAAGGGCTTTCGCAGGTTTTATCCGACGACGTAATCGCAAAGTTAGATACGGCGGAAGGAAAACTTTCGCTTCTTGCAGAAATCGAAAAAACGCTTGCGGAAATTAAAGCAAAGCTCGCTTCGTTCGACCCTGCCGAGTTGGTGGAAAATATCCGTCAAAGCGTGCTTGCAACCATTCCCGCCGCAGAAGAAATTGACTACGATAAAATCGGGGACACCGTAGCGGAAAAAGCTGAAGCTTGCGCTATGGAACACAGCCGTCAAGTATTAGAAGCGGTAGCCGCTATTCCCGTAGCGGAAAACGTTGACTACGCTCGTATCGTAGAAGAAGTCAGCGATAAAGTTTTGGAAATGATGCAGGAAGTGGTAGCAAACGAAGAAAAGCCCGCTCTTCCTGAAATCGACTACGATAAAATCGTTTACGGCGCGGCAGAAAAAGTCGTTGAATCCTTGCCTTTCCCTGAAAAAGTTGATTATCGCCGTATTGACGATTGCTTTAAGAAAGCGGCGGAATCGGTAAAAACGGAAGTAAACGCCGACGAAATTGTGGAAAAAGTTCTTGCGGCGTTGAACGTGGAAGAAATTGCGCAAGCGGTTGCGGCGAAGATTGAAATTCCGCAAGTCCAAGCCCCTGAAATCGATTACGAAAAACTTTCGGATATGATAGCCTCGAAAATTCCCGTACCCGCTCCCGTAGTTGCGGAAGCTGCGCCTATCGACTACGATAAGCTTGCGGAAATG
>CAJGCN010000133.1 GCA_904501815.1 uncultured Clostridia bacterium | reverse complement strand
GCGCAGGGCGCGGGGCTCGGACACGATTTTCTTAGGCATATCGAGCGTACGCGAATGATTTGCCACGTAGTGGATATTTCGGGCTGTGAAGGCCGCGACCCGATAGAAGACTTCCAAAAAATCAACGCGGAGCTGAAAGAATACAGCGAAGTATTAGCGAAAGTTCCGCAAATCGTCGTTTGCAACAAATGCGACATTTTCGGCGCAGACGAGAATTTAAAAGCGTTCAAGAAAAAATACGGTAGAAAATACAAAATCTTCCCGCTTACGGCGGTATCGGGCGAAGGCACGAAAGAGCTTTTGGAAGGGATTTTATCCGTCCTTGACACTCTTCCGCCCGTTGCGCCTGAACGCCCTGACGAAACGTTTGAATATATGGCAAACGAAGATTTAGGCTTTGAAATTTTCAAAGACGAAGACGGGGTATACGTGGTAGTCGGCGGATTGATTGATTTATTATGCCGAAACGTAGTATTAAACAACCCCGATTCCATGCAATACTTCCAAAAAGTTTTGCGCAATCGCGGCGTTATTAAAGAACTTTCGAAAATGGGCTGTCAGGAAGGCGATACCGTTTCTATCGGCGACGTGGAATTCGACTTCGTGCTGTAAGCCCTAAACAGGGAAAACCAAAAGGAGATAAAAATATGTTGACAAGAGATACTATTACGAGTAAACAAAGAAGTAAGTTAAAATCCATCGCAGCGACTATGCAACCGATTGCGCAGATCGGAAAAGGTGGGATTACCGATAATCTTTTGAAAACGCTTTCCGACGCGCTCGAAGCACGGGAGTTGATTAAAGTGAATATTTTGCAAAATTCCGAAGACGACGCGCTCAATCTTGCCGAAAACGTTGCGGATTTTCTCGACGCTATCCCCGTTGCCGTAATCGGGCGTAAGGCGATTTTCTACCGTCGGTCGTCAAGAGAGAATTTTGCGCATTTGGAAATTTAAGCGTAGGCGTTTAAAAGCGTTAAAAAAGCTTTATATATAAAAGGAAATAAAATTTTCAGGAAGGAAAAAGTTATGCAAGATACCGAAAAAATGACGGAAGAGCTGAAAGACGAGCCTGCCGTTAATCAAGAAAATACGCAAGCGACGGACACGCCTGTAAGCGAAAAGCCCGTGAAAGAAAAGAAAGAGAAAAAGGAAAAGAAATCTTCCGTTGAAGAACGGCTGAAAGCGGAGTTGGAACGCGCGCAGGCCGAGTCGGAAGACTTGAAAAGAAAATGGTATTCCGTTTCCGCTGAGTATGAAAATTACCGTCGCCGCACGCAAAACCAAGCGGCGCAAAGATACGCAGAAGGCAGAAACGACGTGATTTCTGCACTCTTCCCGATCGGGGATAATTTGGAGCGCGCGCTTTCTGCTTGTGCGGACGAACACGTGAAGCAGGGGCTTGATATGGTCTTAAAATCCTTTAAAAAAGTACTTGAAGGAGAAGGCGTAGAAGAAATCAATCCTATCGGTCAGCCGTTTGATGCGGACGTAGCCGAAGCGATTATGGCGCAACCTGCCCAAGACGGCGAAGAAAGCGGGATTGTTAAACAGGTGTTCGTAAAAGGCTATAAAAAAGGCGATAAAGTGCTTCGCTACGCACAAGTAATCGTCACACAATAAATATACGCATAAAAGGTAAAAGGCTCTTTCTCCAAGCGGAGAAAGAGCCTTTTTTGGGGGAAAGAAGAAAGCGGGCGGGAAGCCCGCTTTTTGGGCTATGTGTATTCAATTTGCTCGACAAGACGGTGTAAGCTTTCTTCAGAAAAACTCGTCAAATTGAAATATTTTTTGGCGAATAAATGTACGTAGGATTTTCGAAAGGCTAACAACCGCTTGTATTCGATATGTAGATAAAGGGATAGCCCGTCCACGCTTTTCTTGCGGTAGATTTGCTGTTTATAAATCAGCGAAAGAATTTGCGTGTGGTGCGCGTAGTTGTCGAGATAATCTTCGTCGGCATAATGCGTGAGTACGGCTTCAAAACATTCCCGCACGCGCGGGTTTTTCTGTTCGGGGTCGTTGAGCGCTTTTGCAATAACTAATTCAATGGATTTTATCTTAAGAGTTTTCATGGGAATACTATAACACATAAATTTAACCCGAAACTTCCAAAATTTGGAAGTTTTTCTCTTTTTAAAAATGATATAATATACAAAACGAAGGAGAATAGAATGAAACGTACCGCAGAAGAAACCCTTGCTTACTTAATCGACTTACTTGGCAGGTATCTTGCCGAGCTTTCCACGCCTACCCCCATAACGCACCGCGAATTTATCGAAGGAGAACGGACGGCGTATGCAGAGTGTTTGGAAATTTTGCAAAGCTGGGAGTTCGCGGAACAATATGGGTTGGATTACAGCGTGGAAGAACGCTTTCCTTTGTCTTGATATAATATATACTGCAAAAAATAGGCAATCGTACGGAAAAAAATAAAAAAAGTTGAAAAAATTTTCAACTTTTCTTATTTTGCTGCAATTTTTTACAAAAACCGACCGTCGTTGCGAGTTTTGGTGTGGGAATTTCGCCCAACCGTCATTGCGAGCCGTAGGCGTGGCAATCTGAAAAAAGAGATTGCCGCAGTCGCTGTCGCTCCTTCGCAATGACCGTCGTTGCGAGTTTTGGTGTGGGAATTTCACCCAACCGTCATTGCGAGCCGTAGGCGTGGCAATCTGAAAAAAGAGATTGCCACAGTCGCTATCGCTCCTTCGCAATGACCGT
>CAJGCN010000132.1 GCA_904501815.1 uncultured Clostridia bacterium | reverse complement strand
TGCGGTTGCGTGACGGAAGTCATTCACGCGCTCGAAGTTGGCGCGCAAATCACCGTCAGAGGCCCTTACGGCAAAAATTTCCCCGTAGAAGAAGATTTTAAAGGAAAAGATTTACTCTTTATTGCAGGCGGTATCGGTCTTGCCCCCCTTAGAAGCGTTATCAACTACGTGCGTCATTATCGCAAAAACTACGGTAAGGTCGTAATCGTCTACGGCGCAAGAAGTAAGGACGATTTGGTTGATATCGACGAAATTCAAAACGAATGGGTAAACGAGCCGAATATGGAAGTTTATCTTACGATTGACCGCCCGCAAGAAGGCTGGGACGGACACGTTGGTTTCGTACCTGCCTACGTCAAAGAGCTTGGGCTCGACCCTAATATGACCGCCGTGCTTTGCGGTCCGCCGATTATGATTAAATTTACGCTCGCAGGACTTTTAGAGCTTGGATTTGACAAATCGCGCGTGTATACGACGCTCGAACTCCGTATGAAATGCGGGGTAGGAAAATGCGGTAGATGCAACGTGGGCGATAAGTTCGTCTGCAAAGACGGTCCTGTGTTCCGCATGACCGAGCTTGACGAATTACCCGACGAATATTAAGGAGAATAAACGAATGGAAAAAATGGTAAACGTATTTCTTTTCGGGAAAAAGTATGAAGTACCGGAAAGTTTGACGATAATGAAAGCAATGGAATACGCAGGCTATCAGCTCGTTCGCGGTTGCGGTTGCAGAAACGGATTTTGCGGTGCGTGTTCGACGATTTATCGTATTAAAGGACAGCAGGAATTAAAAACCTGCCTTGCTTGCCAAACGAAAGTAGAAGAAGGTATGTACGTAGCTACTTTGCCTTTCTTCCCGCTCGTAAAACAAGTTTACGATATAGAAAAGATTAAGCCCACGCAACAAATTATGATGCAGTTGTATCCCGAAATTTATTCTTGTATCGGTTGCAACGCTTGCACCAAGAGCTGTACGCAAGAGCTTAACGTTATGCAATATATTGCCTACGCGCAACGCGGAGAATACGAAAAAGCGGCGGAAGAAAGCTTTGACTGCGTAATGTGTGGCGTATGTTCTTCCCGTTGCCCTGCAGGGATTTCGCATCCGCAGGTGGCGTTGCTTGCAAGAAGATTGACGGGGAAATATCTCGCGCCTACGAGCGAACATCTCGTAAACCGCGTAGCGGAAATCGACAAAGGGGATTGCAAAGCCGCTCTCGAAGCGATTATGAACACCCCGCTCGAAGAACAAAAACATCTCTACAACACGAGAGAAATTGAGAAATAAGGAGAAGCGTATGTATCAATATACTCAAGAACAACTTGAATCTATGAAAAAAGTAGAAGCTACCCGCGCTTCCCGTATTGAAAAACTTCACGCGCGTATGACGGCGGAAGAAAAAGACGCCGTTTTGGCTGAATTTCACCCCGATTATATCACGAGCGCGTATGAAGAACTCAAAGTTGGGAAAAATAAAGGCGGAAAGGTGCTTCACGAGCTTGCCGATTTGTTGCAGGGTCGTCCTAGAACGTTAGACCTTTCTATCGATCTTTCTAAAGTCGACTACGACGTAGACGTTCTCGTAATCGGCGGGGGTGGTGCAGGCTCGTCGGCGGCGATCGAAGCGCACGAACGCGGCGCAAACGTTATGATCGCAACGAAACTTCGTTTAGGCGATGCGAACACGGCAATGGCGGAAGGGGGAATTCAAGCGGCGGATAAGCCCAACGATAGCCCTGCAACCCATTATCTCGACGCGCTCGGCGGTGGACACTTTAAAAATAAACCCGAACTTTTGTATAAGCTTGTAAACGAAGCGCCCGAAGCCATTTTGTGGCTGAACAAACTCGGCGTAATGTTCGATAAGGAAGAAGACGGCACGATGGTGACCACGCACGGCGGTGGTACGTCGAGAAAGCGTATGCACGCTTGTCGCGACTATTCGGGTTCGGAAATTATGCGTACCCTTCGCGACGAAGTGTTTAATCGCGGGATTACCGTCGTAGATTTCACTTCGGCAATCGAATTGATTAAAGACACCGAAGGCAAAATCGCTGGTGCGGTTTTAATGAATATGGAAACGCAGGAAATTTTGATTGCAAGAGCTAAGACCGTCGTTATCGCAACGGGCGGTGCTGGTAGATTGCATTATCAAGGCTTCCCTACGTCTAATCACTACGGCGCAACGGCTGACGGGCTCGTATTAGGCTATAGAGCGGGCGCAAAGCTTCTCTATCCCGAAACTTTGCAATATCACCCTACGGGCGCAGCTGAACCTACGCAAATTTACGGCGCACTCGTCACGGAAAAAGTCCGTTCGCTTGGCGCACAACTCGTGAATAAAAACGGCGAAGCGTTCGTATACTCTTTGGAAACGCGCGACGTGACGGCTTCTTCGATTATTCGCGAATGTAAGGCAAACCATAACGGTATTAAAACGACGGACGGCGAAGGCGTTTGGTTGGATACTCCGCTGATTGATATTTTGAACGGCGAAGGCACGATTGAAAAGCGTATTCCCGCAATGCTTCGTATGTTCGGTAAATACGGCATTGATATTCGCAAAGAGCCGATTTTGATTTATCCTACGTTGCATTATCAAAACGGCGGTCTGGATATCAGCGCAAACGGTATGACCTGCGTAGAAAATCTCTACGTCGCAGGGGAAGCCGTAGGCGGTATTCACGGAACGAACCGTTTGATGGGGAATTCCTTGCTCGACATTATCGT
>CAJGCN010000131.1 GCA_904501815.1 uncultured Clostridia bacterium | reverse complement strand
GGTATATTCATTCGGCGTTGCCTTCGCCTTAATAAGGATATCCGACTTAACGTTCGTCAATTGCACGTTTTCAAAATCCCATTCGACGGTATAGCCCGTTTTTTCCTGACACTTAGGAATTGCGGAAACGGCAATATCCTTTCCCGCTCCAATTTCTAAAACGACGTCTTGACAGCCTTCCTGTTGCAAAATCACGTCGTACGTTTTAGCGCCTTCTTCGTCCCCGCAAGCTGCAAATGCGCAAAGTCCGACGAATGCGCCCAGCATTGTCAATAAAATTTTCTTCTTGCTCATCATTTATCCCCTTTCATTCTCATTTCTTCTGCGCAAAAATTCGCTAATATAATTGTATCACGAACCCAACGACTTGTCAAGAGTGTACTGCCATCTTTTTTTAATTTTTCTTAAAAAAGCCCGTCTATGCGTCAAAAAAAGGGAGTGAGTGGTTTTCCCTTGCGGATTGTAAAAGCAGAGCCTTTACGCCCCTTTGGCAAACGTAGCCGTCTGTCATTGTGAAGGAGCGAGAGCGACTGCGACAATCTCTTTCGCGTTATGCACGAAGGCTTTTTTCTACTTGTAGCCTTCCCCGACGGCTCAAAGAGAAATTTAAAGCAATGGATATCGTAGTCATTTAAGAAAAACAATATTTACGGCGGTAGTTTTCTACCGCCGTTTTTTCATATAAAAAGAAAGCCCCGCAGGACTTTCTTTCTTAAATTACTTAACCCAAAACCGTTGATTGTATCTTAAATCGTTTAAAAGCTCTTCACTCGTTGAGTTAGACTTTTTGAGTAGCGAATTATTCAGTTCTATTGCCGATACTTGCGCCGAAAGGTTTTCTTTTATTTGCGCGCCTAATTTTTGCATATTTCTCTCGCTCGACAAAATACTTTCTTCTTGCGCGCTCGCCATTATCGACACTGTCGAACCAACCCGTTCCAACTGCGAACTCAAAACGGAAAAGCTTCTTGCAAGCCCCTCGCCAAGCCTTGCCATAGACGTTGCGATAGAGGTTTGCACGGCGACCCCCGCTTCGCGCACCGCCCGCACGATTTGGTCGGTCTGCCGTTGCTTATCTACGAGCAATAACGCCTCCTTTAAGTCGTCCGCGCGCCCCGTTTCCAAATAATAAATAAGTAAATCGGTGTTCTGCCAATCGCTTTCAGAGAGCCACCCGTCGTAGGTATTGTTCAAAGCAAGTTTCATTTCCTGCGATTTGCCCGTTAAAAGATTTTTTGTGTTCGTGCTTTCCGTTTTCTGATTTGTTTCCGCTAAACCGTACTCCTGCATTTTCGTTTCATATTCAGACAAATGCTTTCTTCTCGCTTCTTCTTTGCTTTCCAGCAATTGTTCCCAAGCCTTCGTAGCGCGTTGCAGTTCTTGTACGGCTTCGTTATATTTTTCGTAATAATTATCGTCTAATTGTTGCCGTAAATATTCTTTTCGTTGATTATGCTTGTCAATATATTCTTGCTTAGCTCTTTTTGCAACGCTTGGCGCTTGGATTAAACGTCTCAAAAATTTTATTAAGGCTACGGTTAAGTAAATCAAGCCAAAGACTATGGGAATACCGCAACCGATACCGAAACCCCAAAAATTATTACTTAGACAAGAAACTCCACATCCGCCAAACATCGTTAATAGAAACAAGCCCATTAACCCCTCAATATCTTCTTTTGAAATTTTAGGCATTTTAAAATCTTTCACATAGGACTTTTTTCTTGCCTTTGCCTCCTCGCTTGCCTTACTTTCCAACTCCGTTTTGGAAATAGAATTAAGTCGATCGTATTCCCATTGATTAGCGCTTCTAAGCACTTCTATTCTACGTTTCTTTTCTTCCCAATGCTTTTTATTTTCCGTTCTACTTTGCTCCTGATTTTTAAAACTATCTAAGCACGTAGCGTAAATGTTTTCCGCTTGCTCCTTTTGTTTTTCAATTATTTGTAGGCTTGTTTCCGTATCTTCTTCGTTTTTCTTCAACGCGTCCGTTTGCTCGGAAATAAACGATAAGCCACTACGCAAAGCGTATAAATCCGCAATCAGTTGTTCTTTGGTTTGTTCCATAACTCTTTTCTCCTTTACAATAAAAAATGTCGCCCGCAAAACGCGAACGACACCCGTAAAAATGCCTCTCTCGCTTTGCTGCGACACAATTGAAATTACCTTAACGGAAATTTGTAATGCGAAAAAAGATACACCTCTACCAAAGGAGTATTTTCCGTTAAGTGTTTTTTATTCAATTATGTCGCAGTATCATTTTACCATTTTTTATTTAGACTTGTCAACTATTTTTACTTTAATCTTTGGGATTGCTTTTCTTATCGCTCTTAATCATTCCAATAATTAACTCACGAAAAATAAAAAAACGCCACTCTGTTCGAAATGAACAGAGTGGTTTTCATGAAAAGCGGCGGCTACCTATCCTCCCAACGGTTAACCGTAAGTACTTTCGGCGTAAAAGAGCTTAACTTCTGTGTTCGGAATGGGAACAGGTGGATCCTCTTTGCCATCGTCACCGCTATGGTTATATAATCCGTCTTTTAAACGGTTCATATACTACGTTTGTCTTTCATCTTCTACTTAGAAGATTTACAACTACATAGCAAGCTTTTCTTCGTACTCTATCAAATATCCTTCCTTGAAGCTCGTAAAAATTATAGATTTTCTTTCAAAAAAGATTTTCGTAAAAAAGCTCTCTTCTCAATTTCTATTGAGATCAAGCCCTCGACCTATTAGTATCG
>CAJGCN010000130.1 GCA_904501815.1 uncultured Clostridia bacterium | reverse complement strand
GGCAAACCCGTTCTCCGTTAAAATTTCAACGAATTTTTCCACGTCGGCGCGCGCCGTTGCTTCGTCTACTTCGTATTCGGCAAGCAAAGCGGCAACCGCTTCGTCGACGTTATGATTTTCCATAAAGAAATTCCATAAAAAATCCCCCGTTTCGTTTAAGTTAATCATACCGTGAAATTTTTTACTCATTTCCCCAACGGGAACGACGACGCTTTCCCCGCCGACCTTTCTTAATACAAATCCTCTTTTAATTTTCATTTTCTTCCTTTCCTTTATAATGATATTTTTTATTTGCTAACGATTCGTAAGAAATTTTTACCGCATTTTCCGAAATATCGCAATATAAGACGTAGGCAGGTACGAGTTGAACGAGCTTATCGGCAATCTCTAACGTCTTTGCCGCGTTCGCTTCGTCGGTGGGCAAAAGGAGTTGAGAAAACAAACGCATTGCCGTTTCCGACGGCGTTAATTTTTGGATTTTATTTTCTTTTGCCTGTTCGATAAAACACAAACCTTTTAAGGGGACTTGCTCTTTGCACCCACGACGTTCCTTTCCCATCCAAGGCGTGCCGTAAGCAATAAAAGTTTGCCCGTTAAACGAAAGGATTGGCTTATCGCCGTTGACGATTTTTGCCCCGTTCACATATTTGAGCCATAAAGACGTATGCGTGGTTTTCCCCGCTCCGCTTCTCCCTAAAAATGCAAACCCTTCCCCGTCGCAAGACAAGATAGCGGCGTGCATTAAAAACCTATCGAGCGTGGGAAGCTGTAAGCATAAATCACGATAAATACAGATGTTTTCCAAATACCCGTCGGAAAAGCCTTGCGAAGCTTCCCGCTCCTTTTCGATATCTTCTTCCGTCGCTCTTGCCGTGAGATGTACGGGCGAAAGCTGATCGCCCGATAAATACTCTTGACAAAATTTCGTGGTAAACTCGTGTTTATTATCGATAAAAACTCTTAAATTTGCAATATCGTAAATCATTTCCCCCACCTGTTCCTTATACGCGTACGTCGCCTTGTTCGCCAAGCAACTCACCGTGTTTTTCAAGGATAGGACGAATTTCGTTTGCAATAAATTCTTCCGTTTGAAGGGGTGCTCTGCCGATAAATTTCTTCGCGTCGAGAATGGTATCTAAACTCGACCAAACGGGACGGAACATCTCGTCTTGTTTAATAAGTTCAATAAGATTATTTTCCCTGCCTTCAACTTTGACGTTTTTCCCCGCTTCCATTGAAAGCACGCGAATACGTTCGTGGAGTTCTTGGCGGTTTCCACCTGCTTTTACGCACTCCATCATAATATTTTCCGTTGCCATAAACGGAAGCTCCGCGCGGATATGCTTAGCGATTACTTTTTCGTAAACGACCAAATTTTCCGCAACGTTCATATAAATATTTAAAATCGCATCTACTGCAAGGAATGCTTGCGCGTTGACGATTCTTCTGTTTGCCGAATCGTCGAGCGTTCTTTCCATCCATTGCGTGGAAGCGGTAATCGCGCTATTCGTAGGCAAAGAAATAACGTAGCGAGCGAGCGCACCGATACGTTCCGTACGCATAGGATTGCGCTTATACGCCATTGCAGACGAGCCGATTTGCTTCTTTTCAAACGGTTCTTCGATTTCTTTCATACTCTGCAATAAACGAATATCGTTAGAAAATTTATACGCGCTTTGCGCAATTTGCGACAATACGCACAAAATATTATAATCGAGTTTTCTTGGATACGTTTGCCCCGTCACACCGTATACGGCTTGATAACCGAGCTTATTCACGACTCGTTTTTCAAGCTCTTTCACCTTTTCATGGTCGCCGTCGAATAGCTCCAAAAAGCTTGCTTGCGTACCCGTCGTGCCTTTTACGCCACGTAAACGGATATGCGATTTCGCATTGACGAGATTTTCATAGTCGAGCATAAGGTCTTGCAACCAAATCGTTGCGCGCTTGCCGACCGTCGTGAGTTGCGCGGGTTGTAAATGAGTAAACCCAAGCGTAGGCAAATCTTTATACTTTAAAGCAAACGCGCTGAGTTTATCCATTACGTTCACAAGCTTTTTTAATATAAGGTCAAGCGCTTCGTCGAGCATAATTGCTTCGGCGTTGCAATTGACAAAACAGCTCGTTGCGCCCAAATGAATAATCGGCATTGCTTTTTTTGCGTATTCGCCGTACGCTTTCACGTGCGCCATAACGTCGTGGCGGACTTCTTTTTCAAACTTTGCGGCAAGCTCGTAATCAATTTGCTCCGCGTATTCTTTTAATTCCGCTACTTGTTCGTCGCTGACGTTCAGCCCAAGCTCCATTTCCGATTCTGCGAGAGCAACCCAAAGTTTGCGCCAAAGCTTAAAACGCTTTTCATCAGAAAAAGCATGTTGCATTTCTTTGCTTGCATAACGCGTGATTAAAGGGTTATTATATATTGAATAATCCATTTTCTATCCCCTTTTACGCTTTTATCGGATCAGCGTAGTCTACGCCGAAGGTGTCTGCCGTAATACGCTTAATCTTTTGCGTTTCGTAAGGTCTATCGCTCCAATCGGTTTTCGTCGTGGCAATTTCGTCGACGACTTCGAGCCCTTCGATTACTTTCCCGAACGCGGCGTATTGCCCATCGAGATATTCGGCTAACTCGTGCATCACAAAAAATTGCGAGCCTGCGGAATCGGGGTGTTGCGAACGCGCCATTGATAAAACCCCGCGTTCGTGCGACAAATCGTTTTGCGTAAAGCCGTTGCCCGCAAATTCACCTTTAATGCGATAACCAGGTCCGCCCATACCCGTACCTTGCGGGTCGCCGCCTTGAATCATAAAACCAGCGATTACG
>CAJGCN010000129.1 GCA_904501815.1 uncultured Clostridia bacterium | reverse complement strand
CTGGATATCAGCGCAAACGGTATGACCTGCGTAGAAAATCTCTACGTCGCAGGGGAAGCCGTAGGCGGTATTCACGGAACGAACCGTTTGATGGGGAATTCCTTGCTCGACATTATCGTTTTCGGAAGAAACGCAGGTCAGCAAGCAGGCGAAAAGTGCAAGAGCGTAGAACTCAAAGAACTCACGCTCGATCACGTGAAAGAATTCGAGAAAGAACTTGAAGAAGCGGGCATTTCTTCTACTATGCCTTCTCCCAGACTCCTTCCCGATTATAGAAGAAAAGCGAACTAAAAATAGGGAATTGATGAAATAAACGAGCGAAAACGGACGGGTTTTCCGTGCGTTTTCGTTCCTACATATAGGAGTAAAAATGGAAAATTCTAATAAAAAGGGCCGTAAATGGCTTTGGCTTACAATTGCTATCGCAGCAGTCGTTGCGCTTGTGGTTTGGTGTGTGGTAAGCGCTGTAAACGGCGCAGGGATAACCGACGTTTTTGGGATTGATTTAAGTAAGCCCGAAAAGTTTAAAAACGGTGTCGTATTATTCACGTTAATGTTTTTAATGTTAGCCTTTGGCTATCTTCTCGGTTCTATCAGCATTAAAGGAGTTGCGCTCGGTACGGCGGGGGTATTTCTCGTTGCAATTTTGCTTGGTTGGCTCTCTACGCTTAATTTTCAAAACGTACCCGTTTTAAAATATTTTCATATGAGTAGCACCGAAGAAACAGTTGTAAAATATTTGAAAGGACCTATCCAAAATATCGGTTTAATTTCTTTCGTTGGGGCAGTAGGTTTTATTGCTGGACCGAATTTCTTTAAAAACCTTGCAAAAAACTTTAAAACGTATATTTTATTAGGCGTAATCATTATTCTTACGGGTACGCTCGTTGCAGTCATTTGCACGCTTCTTACCGATTACGGCTCGGAATATTGGGCAGGAATTTTATCTGGCGCATTGACGTCTACACCTGGTTTTTCGGCTGCAAAAGATGCTGCAACGGAAAATTTAGCGAGAATTACGCTTGGACACGCAGTCGCTTATCCTTTTGGCGTTGTCGGTGTCGTGCTGTTCGTGCAGTTATTGCCTAAGTTTTTAAAATCGGATATGGGCAAAGAACGCGAGCTTTTAAAAATTGGCGAAGTAGAAGAAAAACGGGACTATTCAAAGTATTTCAAATGTGAAGATTTTGGGTTTATGCCGTTTGCGCTTGCGGTTATCTTAGGGCTGTTATTAGGTTCAATCACCATTCCTTTAACGGCAAGTGGCTACGACGGTGCTTGTTTCTCACTCGGTACGACGGGTGGCGTATTGATTATGTGTCTTATTTTCGGGCATTTCGGGCATTTTGGTAAGCTCTCGTTAGAAGTTAACGAAAAGACATTGAAAGTTCTTCGTGAATTTGGGTTAGCCTTATTCTTACTTGGCGCAGGCTTTGAAGGCGGTGTTGCGTTAGTGCAAGAAGTTAAAGAAGCAGGAGGTATCGGCATCGTAGTTTGGGGCTTTGTTGGCGGAGCTGTAATGACGGTTGCGCCTATGGTCGTTGGCTTTGTGTTGGGTAAGTACGTTTTGAAATTACCGCTTTTGAACAATCTCGGTTCGATTACGGGCGGTATGACGAGTACACCTGCGCTTGGAACGCTGATTTCAACGGCAAAAACGGACGACGTCGCTTCGGCTTATGCATCTACTTATCCGATTGCGCTGATTTTAATCGTTTTAGCTTCGCAACTGATGATTAGATTAATGTAAAGACCTTTTTCCACCGCGTACGTAAAAAATACGCGGTGGAAAATTAAAAAATACGCATAAAAACAGTTGCTTTTTTTTAATTGATAGTATATAATAAATAAGCTGTTGCAGAGATGGCGGAGCGGTTGAACGCGCACGATTCGAAATCGTGTTATGCAGGAATGTATACGAGGGTTCAAATCCCTCTCTCTGCGCCAAGTAAATATCCCCCACAAAAGTGGGGGATATTGATTTTTTTAATCTAAAAAATTTTTTGCTCGAAGGATTGACAGCAAAGGAATTATATGCTATAATAAATTTGTTAAAATTTAACGGTAAAAAAGGAGCACTATGTTATATACCATTCAAAACGAACAGTTAAAGGTCGTTATTAACGATTTTGGCGCGGAGATTACGAGCGTAGTTTTTCAAGGCAAAGAACGCCTTTGGCAAAACGAAAATGGCGGTTGGACGGGACACGCGCCGATTATGTTTCCTGCTTGCGGGTCTTGTGAAGTAGTTGTAAACGGTAAACTCTACGAACACTTTTTGCACGGCTTTGCCAGAAAAAATACCTTTTCGGTTAGTCAACAAAGCGCGCAAAGTATCACCTTTTCCCTTGCTTCTAACGCGCAAACTAAACAATTATATCCCTACGATTTTCAATTAAGATTTACTTATTCCATCGACGGAAACGCTTTAACGATTAAACACGAAGCGTTTAACCCTTCTAACGAGCCTATTTTTTGCGCCTTTGGCTCGCACGAATCCTATCAATTAGACGGCGACGTAAACGGGTATGTTATCGATTTTGAAAAAGAAGAAAATTTAGATACGTGCTTGCATACTCCCGATACGGGAAAGCTTACGGGGGAAATTAAATCGTTCGGCAAACAAAAGGTTTTCGCCTTACCTGCTGATTTTTTACAAGAAGGGAGAACGTTAATTTTCAAAGACCTTTACTCAGAGCAAGTAGCTTTAAAAACGCTTAGCGGTAAGCTTTGCGCGGAAATTAACTTTAAAGGCTTTAAAAACCTTTTATTCTGGCGACCGCACGGCGCGAAGATGATTTGTATAGAATCTTGGCAAAACTTGCCCGACAAAGTTGGGGAAGAACTGATAGAATTTTCTCAAAAAGCTGGGATTGAACAAATTGCGCCCAAGCAAACCAAAACTGCCGAAAGAACGATTAAATATTATTAAGGATAGAAAATAAAAGTTCACCTGATATTAGGCGAACTTTTATTCTTTGAATAAAGAAAAAGAGTGTAAACCGATTGTTTCGATTTACACTCTTAGTGGTATGCCTGGCGGGGCTCGAACCCACAACGTCGGCGTCGGAGGCCGAGGTTTTATCCAGTTAGACTACAGG
>CAJGCN010000128.1 GCA_904501815.1 uncultured Clostridia bacterium | reverse complement strand
GGCGTTAGAAGAAGAAAAGACGGCGTTAAACGCCTTAAAAAACGAGTTGCAACGGGAACGCTCCCTACTCTCCGTGCAAAGTTCTTCGTTAAATACGCAAAAATCCGATTTCAACGAATTAAAAGAACAGCTTACCGCACAAAAAGAAAAGCTCGAAGAACAAAAACAGCTTGCGCACGAACGGCAAATCGAGATAGAAACCAAAGAAACCGAGCTTTTACAAACGCAACAGGAAATCGCGCAAGCCAAAGAAGTACTTAGCCATAGAGAAAACGAAATCGCTACGTTAAAAGAATTATTGCAAAAGCAATCGGACGAATTAAACCAAGCAAAAGAAGAAAACGACGAGAAAGAAAAGCAATTAGAAGAAAAGAACCGCGAACTTTCCGCCATGAAATCGCAATTAACGGACAGGCTTTCGGAAAATTACGCACTACTTTCCAAAATTCAATCGGAACAAACGATTTTAGAGCAAGAAAAACAGCGTTTAACCGAACGGGAAAGTAAGTTCAGCGAAGAAAAAGCGAATTTTGAACGCGAACGCTCCGCGCTCATTGATAAAACGGAAACGTTAGAAGTTGAACACGATTCGTTAAAATCCGAATATACGGCACTCGAAGAAAAGCGGGAAATTTCAGAACGTGAAAAGCAAGCGTTAGCGCAAGAAAAAGAAACTTTACGCGCGCAACGCTCGGAATTAGAAGAAAAAACCTATCTTTTAACCCAAAAAGAATATCAGCTGGAAGAAAAAGTACGTAGCGTTGAAAATCAAAAGACACTCGCCGACGCGTCGAGCGAAGACCTCGAACGGCAGAAAGCCGATTTACTCGCTCGTGAACAAGCCGTTCGTGAAAAATCGGAAAAATTGCAACAAGAACAACAGCTCTTAGCCGAACGGCAACGGGATTTATCTTTCCGTCAAGAACAGTATAATCAACAACAATTAGACTTTATTGCCCGTAAAAACACACTCTCTGCAAAGGAATTTGATTTCACAGAAAAATGGAACGAATACTTAACGCAAACCGCACTACTTAAAGCAGAACAAGAACGCTTAACGGCGCAACAGCAAGTATTCCAAGAACAAAAAACGGCGCATACTTTGCAGGAAACCCAAGCCGAAACGAAAAAATTTGAGCTTGACGAGCAAATCTCCGCATTTGAAACCCGTAAGAGCGAAACGGAACGCAAACTTGCGGAAACGGAGCAAAGAAACGCAGACTACGCGCAAGAATTAAACGCGAAAGCACAGGAAATCGACTTGCGTACAGCGGAACTTCGTTCAAGGGAAATTGATTTAGTAAATCGGGAAAATCAGTTAAACAACGCCATTCGCGACTTTAACGCCAAACAGTACGCCGCTTATACGGCAAATCCCGCCTTTTCTACAACCGCTTACGCAAATTCTTCCCCCTATCAATCCCCTGCGCCCACCTTCCAAGACGTACAGGAAAATCCGTCTGTAATTAACTTCGGAGATTTGCACGAACGAGCTTCCGCCGAAGGGATACGAATTAGCACGGCGGGCAATTTAAACGGTGCAAGCGCAAAGCCTACCGCGCAAAACAAGCAATCTGCCCCTACCTTCCATAAAGGACTTGCTTTGTTTAAATCGGCGTTAATCGTGCTTTGTATCGTCGCGCTGGAAAGCATTGCCGCATTCTTCTTGCAAGATACGCTCGGCATTACGATTTGGTATCCTATCTGCGCTTGCGTAGCGGCTACAATCGTATTCGTTGTTTGCGCTTGTCTTTGGGCAAACGGGTTCTGCGCACAAGCGAAAAAGTCGAAACACGCGTCTTATTTCTTAACGTCGGCAATTTTATTCGTCATTTGCTTTATCGCCGCCGCCATGATAGCCGTGATTTTAAAAGTTGACCTTACCGTCGTTCCTAACCTGCTTTCTATGATCGTAATACCCGTCATTTATTTCTTGAATATTTTATTCTTCACGGTATTCTATCATTTATTTGCAACGCAAACAATTAAAAAATAAGCAACCGTTAGCAAAACGCCCCGACTTACTCGGGGCGTTCCTTTTGCGTATATATAGTTTCACGTGGAACTTTATTATTAAAAAACGAAAGATAAAAAGTAGCGTAAAGCCTTTTGTTATACGGCTTTTAAAAGGTTGGGAATACGTTGCGGTGTTCGACGGGCGTAGAGAAAACGATTTGTGTTTTCGTCTTGCCAAAGTGTTGCAATTCACCGATAAAACGGTCTAACTCGTTGGTGGAAGCAAACACCACTTTAATCATCATAGAATAATCCCCCGTCACGCAATCACATTCCACTACGTTCGGACAAGAGCGGATATACGGGTAAAATTCCTGTTTTTGGATAGGCTCGACTTCTAAGGAAATATACGCCTTTATCGTCAAGCCGAACGAGCCTGAATTGACTTTCGTATAATAGCCTTCGATATAACCGCTTTTTTCTAATTTTTCAATACGCGCTGCAATCGCCGTAGAAGAAAGGTAAGTTTGTTCCGCAATCGCTTTTAAGGATATGCGCGCGTTGTCTTTTAATAGCGACAAGATTTGCAAATCCGTTTCGTCGACGTTGACCGTTAAAATTTCTCGTTTTATCATCTGTTTTCTCCTTAAATCGCTCTTAACCGAGCGCCATATCCAAGACCATCATAATCACGAAACCGAGTAAAAATCCCACCGTTGCAATATTCGAGTGCTCCCCTTCTTGCGATTCGGGAATAAGTTCTTCGACGACGACGTATAACATTGCACCCGCCGCAAAGGCTAATAAATACGGCAATACGGGCAATACCAACGCCGAAAAAGCAATCGTAAGCCCTGCCGCAATCGGCTCGACGACGCCTGAACATGCGCCGTATAAAAACGAACGCGTTTTCGTCATTCCGTCCGCTTTTAAAGGCAAAGAAATGATCGCGCCTTCGGGAAAGTTTTGCAACGCTATTCCGATAGAAAGGGAAAACGCCGCTGCCATAGAAATAGGCGCACCGCTTGCTAAAAGCCCTGCAAACACCGCGCCAACTGCCATTCCTTCGGGCGCGTTGTGCAAGGTGACGGAAATAAACAAGAGTTTGTTTTTCCCAAGCGTACACTTTTTGCCTTCGGGACAGCTTGCGTTAATATGCTGGTGGGGAATGACGCTATC
>CAJGCN010000127.1 GCA_904501815.1 uncultured Clostridia bacterium | reverse complement strand
GTCAAAAAAAGTACCAGAATATTCGCCCAGTTTTTCGTTTTGCAAATGGCTACGAACTTCCGCCATTCCGACATATTATACGCCACGATAAACAAAATCGCCGCAATAACGGGCATGGGGATTAACGCAGCGTACGGCATTAACAGTACGAGTACGAGCAATAACACCAACGCGTGGGTCATACCCGAAAGGGGGGATTTTCCGCCGTTTCTCACGTTCGCCGCCGTCCGCGCGATTGCGCCCGTAGCAGGAATACCCCCGAAAAAGCCGACGAGTAAATTCCCTGCGCCTAAGGCGATCAATTCGGTGTTTGAATGGTGTTTGTCGCCTATCATACCGTCGGAAACTACGCAAGAAAGTAAGGATTCGATAGCGGCGAGCAGAGCGATTGTAAACGCGCTCGGCAAGAGCGAAAGGAGTTTGTTTGCGCTGAGCGCAGGTACGGAAAACGTAGGCAACGAAGAAGAAATCGTGTATAAGCTTCCGATTGTATTAACCGACAAAGAAGCGAGCGCAACGACCGTTGCGCCGAGTAAAACGGCGATTAACGAGCCGGGAATTTTTTTAGAAATCTTAGGCCAAACGATTAAAACGGCTAGCGCAAAAACGCCGATTGCCATTGCCCAAAGGTTCAGCGTGGTAATGTTCTCAAATACGAGCGTAAGCTTGTCGAGCGTTTCAATCGCGTTCGTGCCGTCGGGGTAGGTCAGCCCGAGAAAGTCTTTTAATTGACCTATGACGAGCGTAAGCGCGATTCCGCCCGTAAAACCTACGGTTATGGAATGGGGGATAAATTTAATGAGCGAGCCTAACCGACACAGCCCAAAGATAATCAGCAAAATCCCTGCCATAACCGTTGCGAGCATAAGCCCGTCCATGCCGTCGGAAGCGATAATACCCGCTACGATCGTTGCGAACGCTGCCGTAGGACCTGAAATATTGACTTTACTACCGCCTAATAAAGAAATGGTAAAGCCTGCGATAATGGCGGTGTATAGACCCGTTTCGGGGGTTGCGCCCGAAGCGATAGCCAAAGCGATGGAAAGTGGCAGAGCGATAATGGCTACGATTACGCCTGCAACGAGATCGGATAGAACGTTTTTACCCGTATAGCCTTTTAAGGAAGTAAGGATTTTGGGTTGGAAAAAGCGCATAAGTAGAACTCCTTATTTTTTGCATTGATATTATAACGCAAACTTAGCGAATAAGCAAGAAAAAACGGGAATTTTGAAGAAAAAATTTTAGAAAATTTTTAATTTTGAAGTTAGTGTCTTCGAATAAGTTAAATTAAACGTTGTAGGGGAGCTTTGTTTACAAACAAAAAGAGCGTAAACCGATTTGGATTTACACTCTTTTGGTGCCGCTGGCCGGACTTGAACCGGCACGGTCGTTAAACCGAGGGATTTTAAGGCTTGAAGGCGCAAAAATCGCTGTTTTCTGGGGAACACAGCAAAGTGCGAAAACGGGGCAATTTTGCACGAAAAACATATTAAAACGCCCCAAATTGAAATTTTTATAAAAGTGTAACTTTTGCTCTTTTTCTTGTACTTTTGATAACTTCCCAGATTTTCCCAACGTTTTCCGCTGTTTTAGGCTTTTGCGGAAAAAGCGTAAATCCCTTGAAAAACCTGACGAAAATCGGGTTTTTCATAGCATTGGGAACTTTTTGGGAACTTCACAAAATCCTTTGCGTCTAAAAGGCGGAAGGATTTTTTCGTATAACGGAGATTTCGTGTTTTTACACACTTCCCAAAAAAATCAAGTCGTAGAAAGGGCGCTGAAATATATGCCATGTTTGTAATTTTCGAAAAATAACGTCAATTATTATTGACAAAACATATCTTTTAGTATATAATAGTAAACGTTATTAGATATTTATTATTGTGGACGGTTTGTTATGAAAAGAAAAACGGTAGTTTTGTTTCCCGAAACGCAAAAAATATTGTTGCAAATGGGCGAGCAAATTAAAATGGCTCGGCTTAGAAGAAATTTGTCAATGGAATTGGTTTGTGAACGCGCAAATATCAGTAGGGCAACGTTATGGTCGATTGAAAACGGAAGTTCTTCCGTCGCTATCGGGTATTACGCTGCTGTTTTGCATGCACTTAATAATATGGACAAAGATTTGCTGTTGGTTGCAAAAGACGACGTATGGGGGCGAACGATGCAGGATTTAAAGTTGCCCATTCGTAGGCGCGCTCTCAAAAAGAAGGTGGATGATAAGTAAAAAAGAAGCGGTTGTTTTGGCGGATGAAATCGTGTCTGCAGTACATGATAATTGACGTAAAATAGCAGAGAAAAACGGGTTAAGTAAAAGCGCGATTGAATATGTGAAATCGGCTTTTGTGTTGTGTTATTAAAATCTGATTAAAAGGAGTGTTAAATATATGTTAGAAGTTGGAATGAAAGCACCTCAGTTTACGTTGCCTGATAAAAACGGTAAGTTGGTTTCGTTGTCCGATTTTCTCGGCAAGAAAGTGGTTTTGTATTTTTACCCCAAAGACAATACGCCCGGTTGTACAAGACAGGCGTGCGCGTTTGCGCTCAAAAATAAAGAAATCGAAAATAAAAACGCGGTGGTTATCGGCATTAGCAAGGATAGCGTGAATTCGCACTTGAATTTTGCGACGAAATATAATCTATCGTTTGTATTGCTTTCGGATAGTGAACTTTCAGTAATTCAAGCGTATGGAGTTTGGCAAGAGAAAAAGTTGTACGGCAAAGTGAGTATGGGCGTTGTCAGAACGACGTTTTTAATCGACGAGCAGGGCAACGTGCAAGCAGTTATGCCCAAAGTAAAACCCGACACCAACGCCGATGAAATTTTAGCGTTGTTGGGAGATTGAAATTGAGCTTAAACACGTTTTGGCTAAGGTGATTTAATATGACGGAAGAAGAATATATTGATATTTTAAAAAAACAAGAGAAGAGTATAACAGAGGAAATACAAAAAGAAATTGACGAACAAGTTAAATTAAGCGAAGATGCAAATAAAAAGAGAAATATTAATTATGAATCTTTAGATAAGGAGATTGAACTTCTGAATGTGGGATGTGCTAAGTTTTTTGCTAAATATCCAGATCTCAAGGGTACATTATCAACCCAAGAATCTTTGATTGGTGCATCTCAAGAAATAT
>CAJGCN010000126.1 GCA_904501815.1 uncultured Clostridia bacterium | reverse complement strand
TAAAAATTTTTATTTTTTGTTCCCCGTTTACCGTTAAAATTTGCATTTCGTCGCATACCTGCCCCACTTCAATTAAATCTAAAAGCAGTTTTGCCGACAAAAAACAAACGGGCGCGCCGTTAAAAGAAGCCGTGTTTCCGCTATCTAAAAAACCTTTTACCGCCAAACGGTTGTTGCCCGAAAAAAGCTCGCAATCGTATAAAAAACCGTTGATTTTACGCTTAAAATACAGTTTTTTTATGAATTTAGCAAGTAAAAAGGAAAAAATTACACTCCCGCCGAGAAGTCCGCCAAGTGAAATCTTCTCGCCTTTTATTGAAAACAAGTCGTTAAAAGCAAATAAAAACCCTGCGAATAAAAAGCAAACAAAAAAGAAGGAAAGCGCGTTCAATGAGTACCTGCCTATGCTGTTTTCTTTTTTAGAAGCGAGCAAAACGAGCAAAATCCCCACCGAAAATTTCAATAAACAGCTAAGGAATAAAGGCAAAGAAAGCACGGGATATAAAAGGGCAAACCCTGCGCCCAAAAGGGCTGAAAGGCTGATTTTTACAAGGGAAATACGCCGTTTTAAAAGCCATAACGAAAAGAGCAAAAGCCCCCCGTCTATGAGAAAATTTTCTATCAACGCGTACTCGATATATACGATCATAAAATGGCTCAATCCCTTTTGCCACAAGGCTTTGAGCCTATTATAGCAGACGAAAAAGCGTTTTTTAGAAAATTTTTTGTCGAAATCTGTCTTTAAAAGTCGCTTAATCCCTTATGGCATAAGGGATTGAAGTATATAAGAAAAAAACGGCGATTTTCGCCGTTTTTCGTGATTTTTTTTGATTAAAACGCGTGTTTATACCACTCGATTTTTTCGCCGTTTAAAACTTCGATTACGTCGAAGCGCAAGTTCGGCTCTTCCCCTTTTTGCATTGCGTAGAATTTTGCCATAAGCCGATAACGGGCGCGCTTTTTTGCCCCAACCGCTTCTTTCGGCGCGCCGAATAAATCGCTTGCACGGGTTTTTACTTCCACGAACGCAATTTCGTCGCCATCGGAAACGATTAAATCGACTTCTCCAAACGGAGTACGGTAGTTTCGGGATATAATTTTACAGTTTTGTTCTTTTAAAAAGTTCTCTGCGAGCTTTTCGCCTTTTCTGCCTAAAACTTTTTTGTGAACGTCCTGCGGTGAATGGGACATAAGCCTTGCTCCTTAATTGCCGAGATATGCGCCGCCGTGCCGTAGCCTTTATTTTTTTCGAAAAGATACGCAGGATAAAGTTTTGCAAACTCATCCATTAAATGGTCCCGATAGACTTTTGCAACGATACTCGCCGAACCGATTGAATAGGAAAGCGCGTCGCCGTGCACGATACTTTTTTGTTCGTGCGGGATATCGAGCGTCATATTCCCGTCTGTTAAAACGATATCGGGGGTGATTGCAAGCCCTTCAAGGGCTTTTTTCATACCAAGCTTCGTTGCTTCCAAGATATTGATTTCGTCAATCGTTTTTTCGCTGACTTCAAAGATACTATACGCAATCGCGCGTTCTTTAATAAGCGCGGAAAGCGTTTCGCGTTTTTTCTCGGAAAGCTTTTTGCTATCGTCTACCCCTTCGATAATAAGCTCTTCTTCAAGGGGCATAATCACCGCCGCGCACACGACGGGTCCTGCCAACGGGCCTCTGCCTACTTCGTCTACCCCTGCGATATACCGATAGCCTTTTTGCAACAATTCCCGTTCGAATACGAGCTTATCCGCTTTTTCTTTTGCCATTTTTTAAAACTCCCAGTCCTGATAATCTTTTGCGTTTTCCAAGCAAATTTTTCCGAGCCTACCTTTACGAAAATCGTCGATAAGCGCGTTTGCGCCGCGTTCATAGTCAAACTCACCGCCCCGCAAAATAAAGCCCCTACGCTTGCATACGCTTTCGTACATAGCGAGTTTTTCGGAAAAATCGGTGATGCCGTAGCGCTCGGTTAAATACTGGGGATATTCTTTTGCCAGCTCGCCCAAAAGTTCTAAGGCGATATCGTCCATATCCAAAATATCGTCGTTAATACTCCCGATATACGCAAGATGCTTGGCTAATTCTTGGTTTTCAAAGGACGGTGGCATCGTGCCGGGCGTATCGAGTAAATCAAACTCCCCGCATTTAAGCCAGCGTACGTCGCGGGTGATTCCCGCCTTATCCCCCGTTTTTGCGCGTTTTTGTCCGCTTAATAAGTTTACAATCGTCGATTTCCCCGTGTTCGGTATCCCTGCAACCATAAACCGAAAGGTTTTATGCAAGCCTTTGGCTTCCGCTTTATTTCGTTTTTCTTCGGTCATAGCCGTAAGCTTTTGCATTAAAAGGCGTTTCGTGGAGATATTCGTGGAATCGCATTTCACGCAATATTTCCCTTGACTTTCGATAAGTTTCACGAATCCGTCCACTTTCCCGTCGGCAAGGTCGGCTTTATTCAACACGTACAACACGGGTTTCCCGCCGAAAATTTTCCTAAGATTTTTATTGACGGTTGCAACGGGCGCGCGCGCGTCCATTACGCAAATAACGCCGTCGCAAAGCTCCCGTTTGGCTTCCATATCCCGCATTGCTTTGGTCATGTGTCCGGGAAACCATTGAATATTTTTCATTATCTTTCTTTCCTTTTCGTTTTTTATAGCGAGATTGGTGCGTAATTACAATAAACACCTCATCCACCGCAAGCGGTCCCCCTTCCCCCACAGGGGAAGGCTACACGCAGAAATTGCAACGCCCTTTATCAAAGGTTGAGATTTTCTTACTTTAATAAGTCGGGGCGGAGTTTTTGCGTGAGCGCTAAGGATTGCGCTCTGCGCCATTCGTCTACTTTCGCGTGGTCGCCGCTACGCAAAACGTCGGGTACGGCAAGACCTTTATACACTTGCGGACGAGTGTATTGCGGATATTCCAACAGATTATCCGAAAAGCTTTCGTCGATTAACGACGACGTGTTTAACACCCCGTCCACATAGCGAGAAACACAGTCCGTTAAAACCATTGCGGGAAGTTCTCCGCCTGTTAGAACATAGTCCCCGATAGAAATTTCTTCGTCGATATATAAGTCTAATACGCGTTGGTCAACCCCTTCGTAGTGCCCGCATAATAAAATTAAACGGTCGTATTCT
>CAJGCN010000125.1 GCA_904501815.1 uncultured Clostridia bacterium | reverse complement strand
TAGGGAAATAAGGGGCTAAACCCCTTTATTTTAAAGGTTTTGAGCCATTTGCCGACACCAAATTCGTTTGACAAGAGTAAAATATACTGTTATACTGTTCAAAGAGGAAATAAGCCCGAGAAACGCGATTTGAAAATTCGGGGTAAAAAAACAAAAAACGGAGGTAAATAAGTATGGGCAAAAGGGGTAAAAATCTAACTCTTCTCGACGAAAAGAGTATTTTTATCGGAGAAGACGTCGTGCTCGGCGACGGGGTGGTTATCTATGAAAATAACCGCTTAGAAGGGAAAACGGTAATCGGGGACGGATGCGTGTTGCTCCCGAATAACTATTTGAAAGATACCGTTGTCGGCGCGAATACGCAAGTGCATTTCAGCGTGTTGGAAGAAGCTTGCGTGGGGGAAAGGGTAAGCGTTGGACCGTTCGCAAGGCTTCGGCCGAATGCGGTGGTGAAAGACGGCGCGAAAATCGGGAATTTCGTAGAGATTAAAAACGCAGTAATAGGGGAAGGCACGAAAGTTTCGCACCTTGCCTACGTAGGCGACGCGGACGTTGGAAAAAACTGCAATATCGGTTGCGGGGTGATTTTCGTCAATTATAACGGCAAGAGCAAAAGCCGTAGCATAGTGGGCGACAACGCCTTTATCGGTAGCAACGCGAATATCGTTGCGCCCGTTAATATCGCGAAAAACACCTACGTTTGCGCCGGTACGACGATTACCGAAAACGTCCAAGAAGACGAGTTCGTAATCGGACGGGTACGCCAAGAAGTCAAGCAAGCTCGCGCACACGAGTATTTAAAGGAGGTGCGTTGAGATGGGTCTGTTTTTCGGCACGGACGGACTTCGTGGGATTGTAAACGAGGATTTGTCCTTTGATATTGCGTATAAATGTGGCAACGCACTTTCCACGCTCAAAGATTCTCCTACCGTTTTAATCGGCGCGGACACCCGTATTTCTGGGGAATATTTAACCTTAGCGGTGGCAAGCGGGGTAATGGCAGGCGGTGGCAACGTCGTGGATTTAGGATTAATTCCAACGGCGGGCGTGGCGTATTTAACCCGTGCGCTCGGCGCGGACTACGGCGTGGTGATTAGCGCTTCGCATAACCCGAAAGAATATAACGGAATTAAAATTTTCGATTCGCAAGGGTATAAACTCGGAGATAAGGAAGAAGAACGGGTAGAACGCTGTTTTATCCACGAAAAAGTCAACGATTTTCCGCATATCGGCAGGTTTAAAAAAGAGCCGAATTTAGTCAAAAAATACGAAAAATTCTTGCTCTCTTCCAGCGAAAACAGTTTAAAGGGCTTAACCGTCGTGCTCGACGGCGCGAACGGCGCGGCAAGCCGTATTGCTCCGAGCGTTTTTAGGAAACTCGGCGCAAAAGTGGTCGCTTCGAATTGTAGCGAAGACGGGTTAAAAATCAACGAACGGTGTGGGGCGTTGTATCCCGAAACGCTCGTCGGGCGGGTTAAACGCTATAAAGCCGATTTGGGCTTTGCGTTCGACGGCGACGCCGACCGATTAATGGTAGTGGACGATAAAGGCAACGTAATCGACGGGGATATGATCATTTATATGCTCGCGAAATATTTCAAAAAACGCGGAAAGCTGTCGGGGGATACGGTCGTAGGCACGAGCCACACGAATATGGCGATTGAAGTGGCGTTAAAAGAACACGGCGTTGGGTTTATCCGCACGGATATCGGGGATAAATACGTGCTTGCAAAACTCGTAGAGAAAAATCTTTCGCTCGGCGGAGAACAGTCGGGGCATATTATTTTAAAAGACTTACATACGACGGGGGACGGCATACTTTCCGCGATTGCGGTGGCGAATATGCTCTTAGCGGAAAAGACTACGGTATCCGAGTTGTTAGACGTGAAATTATACCCGCAGGTGAATTTGAATATCCCCGTAGATGATAAGCTGAAAATTATGAATAGCCAAATCCTGACGATGGAAGTTGCGCGTTTGCAAAACACGCTCAGCGGGAAAGGTAGGGTGATGGTGAGAGCTTCGGGCACAGAGCCTAAAATTCGCGTAATGGTAGAAAGCGAGAATAAGGAACTCAACCTTGCGTGCGCAGAAGAGCTTAGAAAGATTGTAAAACGAATAAACGAAGAAGTATAATAAAAAAGGAAGCTTTTAAGCTTCCTTTTTTATTATAACTCTTGCCTGCGTAGCCGTCGTGCGTTTTTCGGGAAGAAAGAGCATTTTTCGACGGGTAATACACTTGCCAAAATCGTTTGCGTGTGGTATAATGTTGTTTATGGAACAAACGAACGATATACTTTTAAAATTGAACGAAGAACAAATTAAGCCCGTTTTGCAAACGGAAGGTCCCGTGCTCGTTTTGGCGGGGGCAGGGAGCGGAAAAACGCGGGTTTTGACTTCGCGGATTGCCTATTTGATTGAAGAAAAAGGCGTACCCGCTTCTGCAATTCTTGCCATTACGTTCACGAACAAAGCCGCGAACGAAATGAAAGAACGGCTTTCTAAAATCGTGGACGTGCAAAATATGTGGGTTTGCACCATTCACAGTATGTGCGTGCGGATTTTAAGAATGTATGCAAACGAAATCGGAATGACGCAGAATTTTTCTATTTACAGCGAAACAGAACGGGCGAATATTATCAAAAAATCCTTTCAAGAATGTGATTTCGACGACGAAAAGCTGTTAAAAAACGTAAAATACCATATCGCGAATGCGAAAATGCTCGGCTATGCGCCCGAACGTTATCAAGACGAATACGCAGGCGATCCCGATATAGAAGACGTCACGAAAGTTTATAAACGCTATCAAGCGCATTTGCGGGAAAATAACGCGTTGGATTTCGACGATTTATTGAACGAAACTCGCTTATTGTTTCGAAAAAACGAAGATGCGCGGGAATACTTATCGGGTAAATTCCGTTATATTTTAGTAGACGAGTTCCAAGACACTAACGCCGTGCAATACGAGATTGTCAAACTTCTTTCGTCTACGCATGGAAATTTGTTTGCGGTAGGCGACGACGACCAGTCCATTTACGGCTGGCGTGGGGCGAAAATCGAGAATATTTTGCATTTCGAACGGGATTTTAAAGGCGCGCACGTGTTTAAATTAGAGCGTAATTACCGTTCGACGAAGAATATTTTAAAGCTTGCGAACGTGATTATTAAACATAACGGTAAGCGTAAGGATAAAACGCTTTGGACAGAAAATTCCGACGGGGAGAAGGC
>CAJGCN010000124.1 GCA_904501815.1 uncultured Clostridia bacterium | reverse complement strand
TAAAGAACGCGAGTAAAACGCGTTTTTTCTTTTTCTGTAAAAATTTTTCTCAAAAAAAGGATACGAAATCGGAAAAGTGTGGTATAATAAGAAAAACAAAATTTTTTTAAAAGTTGCGTTAACGATAGGTAAAGGAGAAAGAGTATGAACGAAGTGTTAAAGGTAATCAAATCACGGCGTAGCGTGAAAAAATATAAACCCGACCCCGTTGCAAAAGAATTGATTGAACAGGTCGTTGAAGCGGGGCTTTGCGCGCCGTCGGGCTTGAATGCACAATCTGCGATTATTCTCGCCGTCACAAATAAAGAACTTCGCGACGAGCTTTCTTTTCTCAATGCCGGCAAAGACCCGTTTAAGCGTAGCGACCCGTTCTACGGCGCGCCGTGCGTGTTGGTCGTGCTTGCGGAAAAAAGCGCGCATACTTATTTATACGACGGTTCGCTCGTCATGGAAAACCTGCTTTTGGCGGCGGAATCGTTGGGGCTTGGCGCGTGCTGGATACACCGCGCAAAGGAAACTTTTGAAAGCCCCGAAGGGAAAGCGATTTTGAAAAAACTCGGTATCGAAGGGGATTACGAAGGAATAGGGAACTGTATTTTAGGCTATCCCGATATGCTTCCGCAAGACAAACCGCGCAAGCCCAATCGCGCGTATTATATCGACTAAGGAGCGAGTATGCGTTCGGGCGTTTCAACGGCTTCGCTGTTTTTAAGGAAAAATAACGAACAGGCGTTGCCTGTTCTACATAGCTTAGGCGTAAAGACGGCGGAAGTGTTTTTGACTTCTTTTTCCGAATACAACGAAGAGTTCGGACGGCTGTTAAACTCCGTCAAAGGCGATTTAGAGCTGTTTTCGGCGCACGTGTTGAACACGCAATTCGAACCGCAACTTTTTGCGGTACACGAACGGGTGCGCGCGGATGCTTACGCTTGGTTAGACCGCGCGTTAAAAGCCATGCAAGCGTTCGGGGCAACCCATTACACTTTTCACGGCACAGCGCGGGTCAAAAAGGCTTCCCGTTCGGGCGCAAACGACGATTTTACGTCTATGCGCAAGAACTTTGCGGTGATAGCCGAGCATTGCGCGCGGTATAATATCCAGCTGTGTTTAGAGAACGTAGAATGGTCAACGTATAACCGCGTGGGGGTATTTTCCGAGCTTGCGCCTGCCGTTCCTAAGCTTGGCGGGGTGTTAGACGTCAAGCAAGCCCGTATTTCGGGGATAGCGTACGCGGAGTATTTAACGGAAATAGGCTCACGCCTGACGCACGTGCATATCTCGGACGAAGACGGGCAAGGCAAAATGTGCTTGCCGGGCTGCGGGGTGTTCGATTTTTCAGAGCTTATCGACCGATTAAAAGACGTTGGTTTCGACGGCCCGTTATTGATAGAAGCGTATAAAAAAGACTATAATCAAGAAAGAGAACTCAAAACTTCCTGCGAATATATCGACGAACTCCTGTATAAGAAAAATTGCTTAGGCTAAGGCGGTTAAAGGCGGACGGGAAGTCCAGAAACTCAGTTTCTGGTGGGTGCAGGGGCGAAGCCCCGCAATATAGCACCCAAATAAGCAACCGATAGGTTGCGCTTTTGCGCCCTTTGGGCGATTTCGTGGCGAAGCCACGAGAACGGAAAGCGTTGCTTTCCTATTAAAATATCAAAAACAAGGAGATATAGAAAATGATTGAAAAAGAAGCGCTTTACAAAATTACTTACGGGTTGTTCGTATTAACGACCAAAGACGGCGAGAAAGATAACGGCTGTATCGTCAATACCGTCGCTATGATTACCGATAACCCCAAACGCATTACCGTGTACGTGAATAAAAATAATTATACCGAAGAACTCATTAGAAAAACGGGCGTGTTTAACGCGTCCGTCTTGACTGAAAAAGCAACCTTTTCTATCTTCGAACGGTTCGGGTTTTCCAGCGGACGGGATACCGATAAATTTGCAGGCACGGCGTATCCGAGAAGCGAGAACGGGTTGTACTACGTTGATAACGGCACGAATGCGTTTTTATCGGCAAAAGTCGTCGGGGTGCACGACTACGGCACGCATACCCTGTTCGTCGGGGAAGTGACGGAAGGGAAGGTGCTTTCGCAGGATAAGAGCGTGTCCTACGAATATTATTTGAGCGAAATTAAACCCAAGCCCCAAGTCAAGCCCAGCGAAGGGGAAAAGTGGGTTTGTAAGATTTGCGGGTATACCTACGAAGGCCCGTTGCCCGAAGATTTTATTTGCCCGTGGTGCAAACACCCTGCGGAAGATTTTGAAAAGGTAAGCGGTTAAAGGGCGCAAAAATAAGTGTAAAAAAGTGGAAAAACCACGAAAAAAAGCTTGACAGAATACTTTTAAGTTGCTATAATAGCAAGGTAAATAGAAATGCTTTGGGCAAAGGAAGGTGAAAAATATGTCTACTGTAAAAGTCGGTGAAAACGAAAGCGTAGAAAGCGCATTGCGCCGTTTTAAGAGAAAATGCTCTCGCGACGGTATCATCGGGGATCTTCGCAAGAAGGAATTTTATGAAAAGCCTTCCGTAAGAAGAAAGAAGAAGTCCGAAGCTGCAAGAAAAAGAAGCAGAAACTAACGAAAGAAGAAGTCCAAATCGGACTTCTTTTTTTTGCGAAAATTGTAGAAAAATCAAAAACGAGGTGAGATTATGTCCGAAAAAGAAAGCCGTACCTTACGCGCGCTCGCGCGCAATGCAAAAGCTCGTATCAAAAGTGGGTTCTGGGCGGAATGCCACGAAGATATGAAAGAAAAAATGACTCTTGCCAAAGAACAGGGATTAAACGAAAGTAAAGCTGGGCGGTATTTTAAAGAAAAGGTGTCCGCGAAACTTTTAGGGGAAACGGAAGACGAGTTCTATTTGAAAGTCAAGCGTATGCTTTTAGAAGACGGCGAAGTGTCCAACGCTATCGGAAGACTGACGGACAAGCCTTACTACGACACTCTTTCCTACGAAGAAAAACAACGCTATAATTTAACGTTGAGCGAAAAATACCTTCGCGCGTTAGAACGGTTTCGCCGTGAATGTGAGTTCGAAGGGCTGGAACGGGCAAAGTGAGAATTTGAATAAAACGAACGCCCCGCGCCAAAACAGCGCGGGGTGTTATCGTAGAAAGTTAAAGTTTTTTAATCTTTACGTTTCCGCAAAGTACGTCGGAATAAGAATACGCCGTTTTTCCTAAAAAATCTTCGTCGTCGGGCTTTACGGTAAACAGCGCAGGGTAAATCCCCGAAAGCACGCCCGAAAAGTCCATCGT
>CAJGCN010000123.1 GCA_904501815.1 uncultured Clostridia bacterium | reverse complement strand
TTATGGATATATTCTTTGAACGGGTTGAATATAATAGAAAAGGTTTATGTTTCTCCAACGGGGAATTTTCAAAACGGGGAATACGATTTACTGTTAAACGGCGGGATATTGCCGTAAAGCGAAAGGAGCGGAAGAAATGAAATTTTTTGAAGTCGTAAAAATTTTTTTGCGTAAATTCGGCGGTTCAGACGAACAAAACACCGTCGCATATATTTGCGGGAACGGCGAAGCCTTACCTTTGCCCCTTTCTGGCGAAGAAGAAGGGGAAATGCTCCGTTTACTTATGGAAGAAACCGAAGAAAAGGAAATGGCAAAGTCCAAGCTTATTCAGCATAATTTACGGCTCGTAGTCTATATCGCCCGCAAATTCGACAATACGGGGGTGGACGGCGACGACTTAATTTCTATCGGCACGATAGGGTTAATTAAAGCAATCAATTCTTTCCGTACGGACAAGAATATAAAGCTCGCTACGTATGCTTCGAGATGTATTGAGAACGAAATTTTGATGTATTTACGGCGTACTTCAAAGCTTAAAAGCGAGATTTCTTTCGACGAACCGCTTAACACCGATTTCGACGGCAACGAATTGCTTCTTTCCGACGTTTTAGGCACGCCTGCCGATAGCGTGTACGGGGATATCGAGTCGAACGCGGAAAAAGAACAGCTTAAAGAAGCGCTGAGAAAGCTTTCCGACCGTGAACGCAAGATTATGCTTTTGCGATTCGGTTTAAACGGTGGGGAAGAAATGACGCAAAAAGACGTGGCGGATATGCTGGGGATTTCTCAAAGCTATATATCCCGCCTTGAAAAAAAGATTATCCAAAGATTGAAAAAGGAAATTTCTAAAATGGAATGAAATAAAAATTTAACCGTTTACGCATACTGATTGCAACCCTGCCCTTCGTTTTGCTTTTGCCTACATACGAAAAGGAGGGAACAGGAATGAATAAAGTAGAAATTTGCGGCGTGGATACGTCGGGACTTCCCAAGCTTACGGCGAAGGAAAACGAAGAATTGATGAAACGGCTCAAAGAAGGGGATAGACAAGCCCGCGAGCGGTTTATCGTAGGCAATATGCGACTGGTTTTATCGCTTGTAAAGCGGTTTAGAACCAAGCATTTAGGGGTGGACGACGTCTTTCAGGCAGGTTGCGTAGGGCTTATTAAAGCGATTGACAATTTCGATTTGCGGGTGGGCGTGAAGTTTTCCACCTACGCCGTGCCGATGATCGTCGGGGAAATGAAACGGTATCTTCGCGACGGAAATTCACTTCGGGTTTCAAGAAGTATTCGGGATATGGCGTATAAAATTTTAAAGGCGCGCGAAGCGATTGAAGCGCGGGACGAAGAAGCGACGATTGAAAAAATCGCTTGCGAACTGCAAACGAGCGAACGGGAAGTTGTCTACGCGCTCGACGCGATTTCCGACCCCGTTTCCATTTACGAACCCGTATATAATAAGGCGGGGGATACTCTTCTTTTAATGGACCAGCTTTGCGACGAAAAGAACACCGACGAGATTTGGACGGAACACGTTGCGCTCGGGGAAGCAATGGAAAAGCTCGGGGAAAGGGAAAAGAAAATTTTGTTTTTAAGATACTACGAAGGTAAAACGCAAACGGAGATATCCGAAGAAGTAGGGATTTCGCAAGCGCAGGTATCCCGTTTGGAAAAGAACGCGCTTGCAAATATCCGAACGAATATTTCGTAAAAGAAAAAGAAGCCTTTCGGGGCTTCTTTTTTGCGGGAAGTTATAAGGATTAGCATTTGAACCGCCACGTAAGAAGGTTGTAAAATTAACGGAATTTATTGATCGCGTTGCCGACAGCCTGTTCAATTTCATAGGAAGAAGGTCCGTTGACTTCTACCGTAATGTTAGCGTTTTGCGTGGAGGTTTGCGCGTTTTGCGCCGTATTTTCAGCGGCATAGGCAATACTTCTTGCTTCTTCGGCGATTTGTTGAACGGCTTGTATATTTGCTTGCATCTGCGCGTTTGCTTGCCGTTGCATATTGACGATTTGTTGATATCGCGTTTCTTCTGCGAATAAATTTAAAGCTTCTTTAACCGTTTCCGCGCGCCCTTGCTCAAAATAAGAAATAATTTTTGTTAAACGATCAATCGTTTTATAATAATCGGGAATACACCGCTCGTTTGCAATTTCTTCTTTGAGTTTCGCTATTTTTTCTTGCAACGTTTTCTTTTGTGTTTCCGCCAAATCAAGGACTTTTTGAAGTTGCGCGCGTTGCTGAGATAAAATTTTTTCGTCGGCTTGTTGGGCGTTTTTCAAAGCTTGCGCGTGGATTTTGTCGTATTCCTTTTCTCGTTTCGGTAGTTTTGCTTTATCAATAAAATAAGTAGGAATAACTACGGCTGTTGCGTATAGACCCACGATTAAAATGCCAAAAATAATTGCAACGGCGATTAAACCGCCCGTTAAAGGATCTCCTGGTGTGAATAAAATATCCCACTCCAAGCTTCTGTCTAAGCAACAAATTACAATATAAAAAAGTATAGCCAACCCAACGCTTACAATTCCGTAAAAGAAAGTTGGACCAAATCGACAAGCTTCTTTTCGCCGTTGATAATAATCGCTTAAGTTTCTCGGAGCTGAAAGCGTAGTTTTATATTTTGCTTCTTTTATAAGCCGTTCGTTTTTTTCAATTGCTTTTTCGTGCCCATCAATTTCTAACATTTTTTCTTTTAAATTTTTTAATTTGGATAAAATCATACGTTTCTCCTTATAATTAGCCCTAAGGGGCTATTTTTACTTATTTTACTACCATAGTGCTAAAATGTCAAGTGAAATGGATAAGTTAGGAGAAAATTTTATGGAAATAATTGTTGCGGAGAGAATTAGGGAATTAATGAAAGAACAGGGCTTAAACCAAGTTCGGTTAGCTGAAAAAATCGGAGTTAAGCAAAACACGATTAGTGCGTGGCTTTTGGGTAAAAAAGAACCGTGTATTTTGTCACTTTGGTTGCTTGCCGATTATTTTGAAGTGGATATCGATTATCTCGTAGGTAGAAAAGATGATTAAAATTATCTTAGATAAATCAAAAGAAGCCTTTCGGGGCTTCTTTTTTGCGGGTGATTGAAAAAGATTGCCACGCCTACGGCTCGTAATGACAAAGACGGGTAGATCGCAATGACGGGGGAGAGATTGCCACGCCTTTTGCAAAGGCTCGCAATGACAAAGATGGGCGGGTCGCAATGACGGGGGCGGGGGACGGCTATTCGTATTCTTCAAACGAGCGACGCTCGCAAGGCGGGTCGCACGGGGGCTTTTTA
>CAJGCN010000122.1 GCA_904501815.1 uncultured Clostridia bacterium | reverse complement strand
GAAAAGAAACACTAAGGAAAAAGGTTCGCAAAACGAACGAGAGGTGTATATGAAAAAATCATTAAAAGTATTTAGCGTGGCAATGGCAATCGGCGCAATGGGCGCGTTTGCTTCTTGCGGGTCTTGCGGGGGCGGCGACGCCGACGCGATTAAGCTTACCGTTTGGGTATCCGAAGCGGATAAACCGTTTGCGCAAGAAGTCGTAAAGGATTTCAAAGCGGCTCATCCCGATAAAAAATACGCGTTCACAATCGACGTGCAGGGCGAAAACGACGTCGCTACCCGCGTGTTGAAAGACGTGGAGAATGCGGCGGACGTATATTCGTATATCAACGACCAAATTTCTAAGCTCGTAAACGGCGACGCGCTTTCCAAAATTGCCGGCGATAGATTGACTTCTATCGAGCAAGCAAACGCCAAAGAAGCGGTTGATTCGGGTAAAGCGACGGTGAACGGCGAAGAAGCTTTATACGGTATTCCCTATACCGATAATACGTTCTTTATGTATTATAATAAGTCGGTGCTGACGGAAGAGGATATCGGTTCGATTGATAAAATTCTTGCTAAGTGCAGTTCAACGAAAAAGTTTGCCTTCCCGATGACGGACGGTTGGTATTCGACTTCCTTTTTCTTTGGGAAAGGGTTAGGCTTTAACGTAGAATACGATAAAAATCTTGCGGAAACCAAGATTACCTGCGATTTCGATAACGATACGGGCAAAGCGGTCACGCAGGCTATGTGGAACTTAGCGAAAGACGAACGGGTGAAAGCGGACGTCAACGATTCTAAAATTACCGCAGGGTTTAACGACGGCTCAATCGTTGCCGCCGTCACGGGGATTTGGAACAGGTCGGCAATCGAGCGATATCTTGGGGAAAATTTCGCGGTGGCAAAATTGCCCACGTATACTTTCGATAGGGGGAGTATTTCCGAATCGCAGGTGCAACTCGTGTCCTTTGCGGGCTATAAGCTGATGGGGGTAAATAACTATTCCAAAAACAAAGCGGACGCCATGTCGTTTGCGGAGTTCTATACCAACAAAGAAAACCAAATTAAACACTTTGAAATGCGTGGCTACGTGCCTACGAATTTACAAGCCCGTGAAGAAGAAAGGATTAAAAATGACCCTTGCGCGGCGGCAATCGTAGCACAGCTTGCGCACAGTAAAACGCAGGTGAACGTACCTTCTACTTTGTGGGTGCCGATGGAAGGGTTAGGCAATGCAATGATTACGGGTATTCAAAGCGGGAATTTTGATTTGAACGCACAACTTAAAGCGTGCGTGGATTCGATTAGAAAATAAGCTTGAAAAAGAAGGGGGAAAAGTATGAGCGAGCGAATAAAAGGTAAGAAGAAGCCGAATCCGTATAAGGGGCTGTTATCGGCGTTTCGAAACGGGTCGAGCGCAACAAGGCTTTCCTTCTTCGTTATGGGCGGGGGACAAATTCTTAGGAAGCAATACGTGAAAGGGTTTATCTACCTTGCCTTGCAAATTTTATTTTTCGTATATTTGTTCGGCTTTGGCGGGCAATATCTCCTGCATTTATTTTCGGGCAATCTGGGTACGAAAATATCGGGCGAGCAATGGAACGATAAACTGCAAATTTTCGAAAAAGTCGTTGGGGATAACAGCTTTTTGATTTTGCTTTACGGCGTGATGAGCTTGGTGTTAATCGCCGTGTTCTTTATCGTTTGGGCAATGAACGTAAAGGGGAGCTACGAAAACGATTTGCGCCTTCGCGAGGGGAGAGAGCTTTCGAGCTTTCGCGAAGATTTAAAAAGTTTAGCCAACGAAAAGCTGTATGCGCCCCTGTTGATTATCCCCTTTATCGGGTTGTTGATTTTTACCGTAATGCCCCTGCTCTTTATGATTTTGATTGCGTTTACGAACTACGATTATCGGCATCAACCGCCGGGAAAATTGTTCGACTGGGTAGGCGTTCAAAACTTTAAAGCGTTGTTTTCCTTATCGGGCGGTACTTCGTCGTTTGCGGCGGTGTTTTTACGGGTACTCGCATGGACGTTTATTTGGGCGTTTTTCGCGACGTTCACGAATTATTTTTTAGGCTTAATTATCGCGCTTATGATCAATAAAAAGGGTATACGGCTCAAAGGGCTGTGGCGTACTTTATTCGTGATAGCGATTGCCGTGCCTCAATTCGTCACCTTGCTGTTAATGCAAAAAATTCTCGACGGCGACGGGATTTTGAATAAAATTTTAGGAACGAGTATCCTATGGCTTGGGGACGGCAGGTATTTCTCGTTGTTGCCCCGTCTGATGATTATTCTCGTCAATATTTGGATCGGCGTGCCGTATACTTTGTTGATGTGTTCGGGGATTTTGATGAATATCCCGACGGACTACTACGAAGCCGCGCGGATTGACGGCGCGTCTACGGTGCGTATTTTCTTTGATATTACAATGCCGTATATGCTTCGTGTGACCACCCCGTATCTAATTACGCAGTTCGTGGGGAATATTAATAATTTCAATATCATTTGGCTATTGACGGGCGGCGGACCTGTGGACAATTTATACTACGGCGGGGGAACGCAAGCGCAGTCTACCGACCTGCTCGTCACTTGGCTATACCGTTTGACGACGGATAGAAATCCGCAGTATAATATCGCTTCGGTAATCGGTATCGTGATTTTCGTCATCTCGGCGGTAGCTTCGCTTATCACGTTCAACCGTTCCGCCGCCACAAAACGGGAGGAGGAATTTCAATGAGTGAAACTAAGCTTAGAAAAAACGCGAAAAAACTGTCCGATACCATAGTGTACGCGGTGTTAGCCGTGTTGGGCGTGTTGTGGGTATTGCCGATTTTTTATCTATTATATACCGCCTTTCGCGTACGCCCTGACACGGGGATTATTAACCAGCTTTTTCCAGAAAATTTAAAGCTTGGCGTTGGGAATTTCACAAGACTGTTCGGACAAACGGACTTTACCCGTTGGCTGTTAAATACGCTGTTCGTTTCCGCGTGTTCCTGCCTGTTGACGACCTTGTTTATCTTAATGGTCAGCTACGCGCTTTCTCGGCTTCGCTTTAAACTTCGCCGTCCGATTATGAATATCTTACTCGTCTTGGGTATGTTTCCGGGCTTTATGAGTATGATTGCCGTGTATTTTATCTTGAAGGCAATGAGTTTGACAAACTCCTTGACGGCTTTGATTTTGGTGTATTCGGGTAGCGCCGCTCTTTCCTATTATATCTGCAAAGGTTTTTTCGATACCATTCCTAAAGCAATGGAAGAAGCGGCTATTCTCGACGGGGCAAGCCGTTTGGCGATTTTTTGGAAAATTACCATGCCGCTCGCGAAACCGATTATCGTGTATACCGTTTT
>CAJGCN010000121.1 GCA_904501815.1 uncultured Clostridia bacterium | reverse complement strand
GTAATAGCTGACCGATACTAATAGGTCGAGGGCTTGATCTCAATAGAAATTGAGAAGAGAGCTTTTTTACGAAAATCTTTTTTGAAAGAAAATCTATAATTTTTACGAGCTTCAAGGAAGGATATTTGATAAAGTACGAAGAAAAGCTTGCTATGTAGTTGTAAATCTTCTAAATAGAAGATGAAAGACAAACGTAGTATATGAACCGTTTAAAAGACGGATTATATAACCATAGCGGTGACGATGGCAAAGAGGACCCACCTGTTCCCATTCCGAACACAGAAGTTAAGCTCTTTTACGCCGAAAGTACTTACGGTTAACCGTTGGGAGGATAGGTAGCCGCCGCTTTTCATGCAAAACCCCCACTCTGTTTCACCAGAGCGGGGGTTTTACTTTACAAAAAACGGCGGTAAGAAATTACCGCCGTAAGTATTTTTTATGCTTAAATAACTACGATGTCCATTGCTTTGAATTTTTCTTTGAGTTGTTCGGGGAAGGCGTCGTCGGTAATCAATACGTTAATGTCTTCCGCGCGGGCAAAGGTGTAGGGCATAATTTTGCCGATTTTGGAGCTATCAAGCATCATATACAAGAATTTCGCTTTCTTTCTTACGAGCTTTAATAAGTCGGCTTCGACTTGCGAATTACAGGAAAATCCGCTTTCAGGCGTAAACGCCGTTGCGGAAATAATCGCAAGCTCGAAATTCGTGTCTTGGAAATAAATGGTAGAGAGCGACGACGCGGTAGATAAATTTTCCTTTAAAAGTTGACCGCCTAACAGGTTAATACATACGTTCTTTTTTTGCGCAAGCTCGCTCGCCACCGCAATCCCGTTCGTAAAGATATTACAATTCATATCGGGCAGTTCTTTCGCTAAATACAGCGCAGTCGTCCCGCCGTCGATAAAGATCGACGAACCTTCGTCGACGAGCGCCGCCGCTTTTTGTGCGATTTCGATTTTTTCGTCCGTGTGGATAGTGGTCTTTTTCGTATACGGCTCTCCCGAAGTTTTTTGAACTTCTTTCACGGACATAGCCCCGCCCCGTACGCGGATAATTCTACCTTCTTCTTCTAACTGGAATAAGTCCCTGCGCAAGGTCATTTGTGAAACGCGCGGGAAATATTCTTCGAGCTGTTCAAGGGTTAATTTCCCCCGTTTATCCAACAATTCAGCAATTTCTTCAATACGATCCCTTTTCATACTTCTTTCTCCTGTTTTTTATCGACACATACACATAAAAATCTATCATATTTTTGAAAAAAAATCAAGTATTTTGCAATAAAATTTCAAAAAATGTCAAAAATTTCACAGTGAAAAAAGAAAAAGTCGAAAAAATTTTCCTTTTTACAAACGGTTGCGTTTTTTTTCAAGCTATGCTATAATAATATAAGGATAATAAGGGCAAGAGTCGTTGCCTTTGTACCCCACAAGGGGATAATTCCCTTGCCACTTGTTAAGGCGAGTTGAGTTTTCTATAATTCTAAAAAACGGAGTTATTTATGTATTTTGAATTTATGTCGGATTTAGACGAATATTTTTGCGAGAAATACGCGCATTACGATAGGATTTGTACTTTAAAAGGCTACCGTATGCCGAAAATGCAGGATTCGAAAGTAGACGAGTTTGGGAGAACGTACGCCTATACGTTGCCTGCGGAAACGATGCGACTTGCCTTGCAAGAGAATAAGACGGAGTTGCTTGCGCAACTTAAAAACCAAATGACGGATAAGAGCTTTTCCTTTTCTTTCCGCCCGCTTGGATTTTTTGCTATGATTGGGGATAACTTTTCCAAAAACTCTTTCCGTAAATGGAAAAATATCGTCTTTACTAAATACGGGTTGACCGACGGTACGGCAATCGAAGGCATTACAATCGACCAAAAAATTTGGAAGAAGATTTGCAAGGGCAAGTATTATCCCACAAAAAATTTAATTTTATCCATTGCGCTGTTGCAGGGGATTTCGGTGGCGGATACGAGCGATTTGCTGGCGGTTTGCGGATATCGGTTGGATTTTACGGAAGTGCGCGACGTGGTTATTTCCTATCTTTTGAATAAAAAAATCACCAACGCAAGTATGCGCCAAGCCGCGCTGGAAGAATACGCCGTGTCGAATTTATTCATTAAAGAATAATCGGGCTACGCCTTTACGGACGGGTAAGGGCGTTTTATTTCCTATTAAATAAGAACGTACGCGCGAAAAAAGGCGCGAAAAACGTGGAGAGTCGTATGAAAATTTATAATTCCTTAACCAAACGAAAAGAAGAATTTATCCCTTTGGAAGAAGGGAAAGTGAAAATGTACGCTTGCGGGATTACCGTGTCGGGCGAAGCGCATATCGGGCACGGGTATCAGGCGTTGATTTACGATATTATGCGTAAATACTTGCAAAAACTCGGCTTCGACGTCGTGTACGCCCGCAACTATACGGACGTAGACGATAAGATTATTGCAAAATCCAAAGAAACGGGAATCCCCGCCGACGAATACGCTGCGAAAATGATTGAAAATATCAACGCGGTTATGGGTCGGCTGAACGTGGACGATCCCAGCGTTTGGCTGAAAGCGACGGAAAATATTGGAAATATTATCGAGTTCGTGCAAACGCTTATCGACAAAGGCCACGCGTATGCAACCAAGAACGGGGACGTGTATTTCGACGTTCAATCCTTCCCTGCCTACGGGCAATTATCTAACCGCAACTTAGACGACGCGTTAGACGGGGTTCGCGTAGACAACGACGAAGAAAAGAAGAACGCCTACGACTTTGCGCTTTGGAAGAGCGCGAAAGAAGGGGAAATTTGTTGGGATTCGCAATGGGGAAAAGGCAGACCGGGCTGGCATATCGAATGTTCGGCAATGAACCGCGCGGCATTTGGGGATCAGATTGACATTCACGGCGGGGGCAGGGATTTGATTTTCCCGCACCACGAAAACGAAATTGCGCAAACGGAAGCGCTTACGGGTAAACGTTTCGTCAAATATTGGACGCATAACGGGCTGATTAAGGTTAACGGACAAAAAATGAGTAAATCGCTCGGCAATAGCTTGCTTTTGACCGATTTATTAGAAAAATACTCCGACGAAGCGATTAAATTTGCGCTTTTGCAGACCAACTATCGCAACGATATCAATATCACGAACGATTTATTCCCCGAAGCGGAAAAGCATTTGGTAGAGTTTTACACCGCGCTTTCCGAAACGGAAGAAGCGGGCTTGACGGCAACCGTCGAGCAAAAATCGGAAGCTAAAAAAATCGACGACGAATTTAACGGCTGTATGAGCGACGATTTCAACACCGCGCTTGCCCTTTCGAACTTATTCGGGTATTTTAAGGAAATGAAAAAACGCCTTGTGGC
>CAJGCN010000120.1 GCA_904501815.1 uncultured Clostridia bacterium | reverse complement strand
GCTTCCAACGCATATTCAGTAATCGTGTCTTCGTCGAGTTCCACCGTTCTTTCAATTACGATATATCCTTTGTTTTCAAAGTTATACGAAACGCAACCCGTATTGCCCATAGAACCGCCGTGCTTGCCTAAAATTGCGCGCACGTCGCCTGCCGTACGGTTAATATTATCGGTAAGCGTAGTGATAATAACCGCTGAGCCTGCTACGCCGTAGCCTTCGTAGGTCAATTCCTTATAATCCGCACCGCTCATTTCCCCGCTTGCTTTTTTGATACTGCGTTGAATGTTATCGTTAGGCATATTCGCCGCTTTCGCTTTTGCGATAATATCGGCAAGCTTGCTGTTCGTTTCGGGATTAGGGTTGGTTTTTGCCGCAACGGCAATTTCTCTGCCCAGTTTGGTGAAAATTCTGCCTTTCGCCGCGTCAGCCTTGCCTTTTTTTGCTTGTATATTGTGCCATTTGCTATGTCCTGACATACTAAAAACTCCTTTATTCTGTTTGAAATTCTTTTTTTGATAGTAAATACATGGCTATTCCCGCCGCAACGGAAGCGTTTAAGCTTTCTTGCGTACCTTGCATAGGAATAGAAACCGTGTTCGTCGAAACTGCTTTGACTTCTTTCGACACACCGTTCCCTTCGTTGCCGATTACCAGCGCATACCGCTTAGGCGCGTTAAAGGAAAATACGTTTTCCCCGTGCATATCCGCAACCAAGACGGGAATATCTTTGAAGGTTTCGAGCAATTTTTCACGCGAAGCCGAATACAGTTTTACGAAAAACAGCCCGCTCATACTCGCCCGCACGCTTTTTGGGGAATACGGGTCGGTGCAATCGTCCGTTAGATAAATCTCACGGTATCCTGCCGCATTCGCCGTTCGCAAAATCGCGCCCATATTTCCCGGATCGGAAATTCCGTCCAAAAACAGGCATTTGCCCGTAGGGGGTACGAGTTCAAGCGCAGGAAGCTTTACTCTGCAAAGCACGCCCTGCGGGGTTTTCTCGTCGGATAAATAACGGAATACGCTATCGGAAAGAACGGTTGACGGCAGGTCGGCTAAGCGTTCGCCGTCATATTGTTCTGAATAGAAAACGCGGTCGATAGAAAGTCCGCTTTTTTGACATTCCAAAGCCATTTTTCTGCCTTCGACCAAAAACATATTCAAGGACTTTCTGCCTTTTTTTTCTTTCAGCGTTGCCGTTTCTTTAACCAGCGGATTGTTTTTTGACGTTAAAATCATTTTTCTTGAAAATATTGAAAAAGCCTTTTGACACACAGGCTAAAAGGCTTTTTTTCGTTCGATTAAAGCGCCGCTTTCGCTTTTTCAACGAGTTGCGCGAATGCGTTTGCGTCGTTTACGGCAAGGTCAGCCAAAACTTTTCTGTTCAGGTTGATACCCGCGCGGTTAAGACCGCACATAAGCTTGCTGTAAGAAATGCCGTTAAGTCTTGCCGCCGCGTTAATTCTGGTAATCCAAAGACGACGGAAATCTCTTTTTCTCAATCTTCTGCCGATAAACGCATAGTTTAACGACTTCATCACCGCTTCACGAGCGATTCTATACGACTTGCTCTTGTTTCCAAAATAACCTTTGGAAAGTTTAAAAATTTTTCTACGCTTTTTTACGGCGTTTACTGCTCTTTTAATACGCATAATTCTTTATCTCCTTCTTATTTCTTGTAGGGCATCATACTCTTGACGGTGCTTTCCTGCGTGGAAGAAACGAGAGTCGTTTGACGCAAATTTCTCTTTCTCTTTCTGTTCTTGGTTTCCGCTTTGTGGTTCTTACCGCTGTGGGATCTGTTTACTTTTCCCGAACCGGTGAGCCAGAAACGCTTTTTCGTACTGCTGTGTGATTTCTGTTTAGGCATATATTTTATCCTCCGAATTTTTTTTCTTATTTATCTTTGCGAACAGGTTGTCCTATCCGTAAATTTTTTATTTTGCAGGCGAAAGAATCATTAAAATGTTTCTTCCTTCCGTTTTAGGCGCTTTGTCCATGACCGCTTTCCCGCCGAGCATATCAAAGAAACGCTTCATCACGTCAATCCCCATCGACGCGTGCGCTTGTTGACGACCACGCATACGGATAGAAACTTTGACTTTGTTCCCGTCGGAAAGCATTTCCATCGTCTTTTTCGCTTTTACGTTCAAATCCCCGATATCAATGGTCATAGAAAGATAAATTTCTTTAAGTTCTACGACTTTTTGATTTTTACGGTTTTCCTTTTCGCGTTTTGCTTGCTCAAACTTAAACTTCCCGTAGTTCATAATTTTACATACGGGGGGAACGGCGGTAGGAGAAATCTTGACGAGATCTAAATTTTCTTCGTCCGCTATGCTTTGCGCTTCTTGCGCGCTCATAATCCCAAGCTGTTCGCCGTTTGCGGAAATAACTCTGACTTCCTTATCACGAATTTCTTCGTTGATTTGATACTGCTCTTTTATGGTAGTATACCTCACATCAAAAAATAAAGGGTCGCCAAAGCATAGCAACCCTTTTCAACCTTTTTAAAATCCCTTTTCCGAGACTTTGAAAAATATCGAGCCGTACCGATAAAAACCGCACGGCGAGAAGGTTCGCTTCTGCTTAGCTTTTATATAATACCACAAAGCCACCCTTCCCGTCAAGCAAATTTCACAAGTTTTCGAAAAAATATTTTTCTTTTTTTATTGTAATATTAAGTTGCACAAAAGAATTCGAAGTTATTTACTTGGAATTTTTGTACGTGCAACTTGTTTTTTTCTTTGTTTTCTCCGAAGTAGCTTTCATAAGACAAAGAGAAAAACGACTAAGCGCGGACGGGTTATACCGCGCCCCCTTTCGATACAAAGGTTAATAGCCTTGTAAATAAAATAGCAGGTTTGTAAAAAGGACAAACCGAAGGAGAAAAAAATGTTTGTATTTGTAAAAGGCACGGAAGGTATTTCCAACAAAACGGGTAAAGAATATCAAATTCTTACTCTTGCACAGTATGTTGACGTCAAAGGCAAAGTTAAAGTTCGCTTAGGTGATTTCTTTCCTGAACGAAAAATCGATTTGACCGATTTTGACTTTGGCGATATTGTAGAATGCAAGTTCAAAGACCCTGAATTTTACGGCGATTTCCCGAAATTGATTTCTGTTGAAATTGCATTTCAGTCACCGTACATTGACTTATTGAAAAGAGTTGAATCTCAACCCAAAGATAATGAAGCTAAACCATCTACGGCTACCGCTTCAAAGTAATTTTTTACCCCGATACAGGGGGAATATCGCTTTTTTGAAGATTTAAAATCAATAAATCAGGGAAAAGGTGGAAAAGGTGGAAAACGACAACAAGCAAAACAAGCGTTAAAGCCTTATAAAATCAAGCGAAACCTTATAT
>CAJGCN010000119.1 GCA_904501815.1 uncultured Clostridia bacterium | reverse complement strand
TTGCTATTTTGCCAACGGCAAAGCCTTTTCCGCGCCGTCATTGCGAACGAAGTGCGGCAATCTCGCGGAAAAGGCGTGGCAATCTAACGGAAAACTACGTTTTCCTATTAAGGGTACTATATTTCGCCTAACGGCGACTTTTGCCAAAGGGGCGTAAAGGCTCTGCCTTTACAATCCGCAAGGGGATTATCCCCTTGACCCTTATCCTTTCATTACAAAGGCTTAGAAAAAAGCGCGTCAAACGACGCGCTTTTTATGGTATTCCGCAAGTAATAATAAATCGCGTTTCCTGTTTTCGTTTAAAACCCGAAAATCCCGAAGATGCAACGCGACTTCTTTCTTTTCTCCGTCTTTCGTTCGAAATCTGCCGTATAACGGTCGCCCCCGTCCCGTGTATGAATACACCAACACCCCTAAGCTGCCGCGCGGTAAACCCGTTTCGCCGTAGTGCTTGGTTGTTAAAACGATTACGTCTAACTCTTCGGCAAGACGGTTGTCTATGTACTTGTTCTTTTCTGATGATTTTTGCATAAATTACTCTCCTTTTAACCTTTCGCCCAAATAGTTTACCACAGATTTTGAAAAATACAAGAGTACACTGCCAACTTTTTTTAGTTTTTTTAAAAAAACTTTTTTCAAAGCCTTTACATTTAAATTATTTTATGATATAATTATAATCGGAAGAAAAAGGTATTTTCGAAAAAACCTGCCAATTTTCCCTTGAAAACGCTGGGAGATTACCCTAAAAAACGGGGAAAAAGCTCGAAAACGCCCGATTTTTCGAATAAAAAATTATAAAATGTATAAAATATATCCAAAGGAGAAACTCATTATGACCAACAACAAGAAAGTTCTTCAATTCGTCAAAGACTGCGAAGCTTTTGCACAACCCGACAAAGTAGTTTGGATTGACGGAAGCGACGCTCAACGCGACGCGCTTCGCGAAGAAGCTTGCGCTACGGGCGAAATCATTAAGCTCAACCAAGAAAAATTGCCCGGCTGTTATTATCACAGAACGGCTGAAAACGACGTTGCGCGCGTTGAAGACAGAACCTTTATCTGCTGTGAAAACGAAGCGGACGCTCTTCCTCATTCCATCGTAAAATGGAAAGCACCCAAAGAAGCTTACGCAATGGTAAACGAAATTGCAAAAGGCGCGTATAAGGGCAGAACGATGTACGTTATCCCTTATTCGATGGGCGTAGTAGGCTCGCCGTTCTCTAAGATCGGTATTGAAATCACCGACTCGATCTACGTCGTTTTGAACATGATGATCATGACGAGAGTAGGCACTATGTGTCTTGACCAACTCGGTGAAAACGGCGATTTCGTAAAAGGCTTCCACGCGAAGTGCAACGTAGACCCTGAAAAGAGATACATTATGCATTTCCCCGAAGACAACACGATTATTTCCGTAAACTCCGCTTACGGTGGCAACGTACTTTTGGGTAAAAAGTGTTTTGCGCTTCGTATTGCGACCAATCTTGGTAAGAAAGAAGGCTGGATGGCTGAACACATGCTTATTCTCGGCGTAAAACGCCCGCAGGATAAGGAAATCAAATACGTAGCGGCTGCGTTCCCTTCCGCTTGCGGTAAGACCAACCTTGCTATGTTAATCCCGCCCAAGCAATATCTTGACGCTGGCTACGAAGTACAATGCGTCGGCGACGATATCGCATGGATCAGAGTGGGCGAAGACGGCAGACTTTGGGCTGCTAACCCCGAAAACGGTTTCTTCGGCGTTGCGCCCGGTACGAATACGAAGTCTAACCCCAACGCGCTTGCGGCTACGATGAAAGGTACGATTTTCACCAACGTTGCGTTGAACCCTGAAGACAACACCGTTTGGTGGGAAAAGCTCACGAAGGAAGCTCCTGCGCACCTTATCGACTGGACGGGTAAGGAATGGACGCCTGATTGCGGACGCAATGCGGCTCACCCCAACTCCCGTTTCACCGCTCCTGCAGAAAACTGCCCTTGCATCTCCCCTGAATTTAACTCGAAAGCGGGCGTACCCCTTTCCGCGATTATCTTCGGTGGAAGAAGAGCTACGACGACCCCGCTCGTATATCAATCGAGAGATTGGAATCACGGTACGTTCGTTGGTACGATTATGTCTTCGGAAACGACGGCGGCTGCGACCGGCGCAGTAGGCGTACTTCGCCACGACCCTATGGCAATGAAGCCGTTCATGGGCTACTCGGTTGACCAATACTTCCAGCACTGGATTGATATGGGCGCGAAAGTAGAAGAAGGCAAGCAACCCAAGATCTTCAACGTAAACTGGTTCCGTCAAGACGAAAACGGCAACTTCATGTGGCCGGGCTTTGGCGACAATATGCGCGTGTTAGACTGGATTTTAGACCGTTGCGAAGGCAAAGTAGAAGCGCAAGAAACGGCGATCGGTTATCTTCCTTACGCGAAGGATATCAACATTGAAAACTGCGATATCGACGCGGCTACGCTTGATAAGCTTTTATACGTTGACAAAGAACGTTGGGCAAACGAAGCGAAGGAAATCGAGAACTACTATGCAGAAAACTTTGGCGACAAGATGCCTAAGGAAATCATTGCAAACCTTGAAATCCTTAAAAACAACTGCAAATAAGCTTTAACGCAAAAAATAGAGCAGACCGAACAGGTCTGCTCGTTTTTTTGTGGGTGCGGGACTTTGCCGCACAATCACCCAAAGGACGAAAGAAGATTAAAACTTATTCAAACATAAAATATCGTTCGCATCTAAATCTAAAATAACGCATAAATTAGCTAAATTTTCAATGCTCGGAAATTTTTCTTGATGTAAATAAGAAGATATCATTTGTTGACTTACGCCTAATTGTTTAGCGATTTCCGTTTGAGTTTTTCCGCTTAATTTTATGGCGTCGCTAATTTTTTGACCAATTTCTTTTGCTGTAATCATAAGCTCTCCCAAATTCCTTTTTCTTATATTTTACAACTATTAGGCGTAAAATTGTTGGCTTACAGCCGATAGTTGTGATATAATTATAATACGCTAATGAAAATTGAAGAAAAAGGAGTAAATACAGATGACGGATTATGAATTGATAGGAAATAATCTGAAAAGATTATTAGAAGAAAAGGGTTGGAGTGTAAAAATATTTTCGGAAAAATCAGGCTTATCGGAAAGAACGATACAAAATATTATAAAGGCTAAGTATAAGAAAATTCGTCTACCTACTTTATATATTATATGCACGACTTTACAAACCACTATGAAAAAGCTTGCGGGGTTTTGATATAGCAAGATTGCCACGCTTTTTCCGCACCGTCATTGCGAACGGAGTGTGGCAATCTCGCGGGAAAAACGTTTAATGGCATAAGGTAGGATAAGCAGAAAATGTTAATTCGTTTCAAAATGATAGATTTTAACATTTTTTGTGTGTAAGTATTCATAAAAAAATATTTTAAAAAAATATAAAAATTTTCTTTACTTTTTTTGAAAAGAATGTTAAAATATACTCGTAAATCAGTTGAGCACAACTGACTTGAAACAGCTCATCATTTTCCC
>CAJGCN010000118.1 GCA_904501815.1 uncultured Clostridia bacterium | reverse complement strand
GCGGTGACGTCGCTTCCCATTACGACGGCGGAAGCCAAAGAAACGGGAAAACGGTTTTTGGAATTGTTTATTGACCCGAATAATTTTTCGGCGTACATATCCTTAATCGGTCGGATATTATCGGGCGTTGCGCTCGCGGTGATTGCGCTGATTCTACCGCTTATCGTATTATTCCTGCTCGGTTGGGCGTGGTATGCGATTCCCGATAATCAAACGGGTAAAAAGTCAATATTTCTCAAAGGTTGGTTTTTGCTGGAAGATATAGTTTACTTCCCTATAAAAGGCTTTTTCGTCGGCTACGTGCGATTTTTAAAATCGTGCGGGAAATGGTATTTGTTAGCGCTCGCTGTGCTTTGGGCTTGGAACTTCAACGTATTCACGATTCTTTTCGAGTTTATCGCGTTCGTTCTTTGGGTCGGCTGGTCGAAAAGGTTTGATAATATTTTAGTGCAGGTTGCAAAGCTGTATTTAGATTTACGCCCTGCGATTGCGTTTATTCCCGTACCTGTATGGCTCATATTGGGATATTGGGTATTTCACGCGATACGCAAGCATATCGGAATCGCGCGCCTGAACGACGACGAAGCGAAGAATAAGCAGTTTTTGAAGGATCATCCAGGAAACTTGCTTGCAACAGGTAAACCGCGCGTAGGCAAAACGCAAACGATAACGGATATGACGTTATCGCAGGAGATTATTTTTCGAGAAATGGCTGCGGATAAAGCGCAGGGTTGGTCAATGGCGTTTCCGTTCTTCGAGTGGGGTATTTTAGAACAAACGGTTTTGGAAATGCGTAAACGCATTTGGAATTTTAACAAGGATATGTGGTCGGATTGGATTTCGGAGCTACGCTTTTATTTTAAAATAAGCGGGGTTTTAAATCCTACCCTGTATCGTATGTACGTTGGAAAATATAAGCTTTGGGGGTATCAAGGGGACGATTTCCTGTTCAACTACGATTATAAACGGCACGGCTTAACGTATTTTAACGGGCTGAAAAACGTTGATATTTTCGAAGCTATTGAATGGTACGGGATTTCGTTTTATATCTATACGCTTCCTACGCCTTTGGCGTTCGGGAACTACCCGATAAAGACGGATACGGACTTCAAAACCTACGGCAATTACCCGATTTTAAAAGCGGACTTTTTCAAGCGGACGTTTTCGCAGCGCGAGAAAAGCTTTCAATTTACGCATATCGTCAATCACGATGCGCTTCGGCTCGGGAAAAAGAAAGACCCGAACGGGCTTTATAACGATAGCTACGATATGGGGTGCTTAACGCTGTCGGAGCTTGGGAAGGAGCTTGGCAATCAGAACACGAACAAAGGCGAGCGCGTAGCGGGAGAATGTAATCCAAACAATGATTTATGGACGACGAACGCGAAAATGTTCTCGCACGCGGCAACGATCGACAATGACACTTTTTTCCGAATACTCTGCGACGAGCAACGCGCTATGTCGGTTTTAGCGGACTTCCGCGAGATTGGGAACGAAATGCCGATACTCAAAAAGCACGACCCGAAGATTAAGCTTCCTTTCTTCGCTTTTGAAGAGCTTTTGTTTGTAATTTCTCAAAAAATTATGAAAAAGCTTTCGCTATTCTTCAAGTCCCGACACGGGAAAATGACGTTGTTTTACTATCTCTGCCTTAGGATTTATTCGGTAATCTTCAACCACCGTATGCGGATATTCAATCATTTTTCGTCGGAAAAGCTTGATTTGAAGGTCGTTGATCAGTCGAACGGAGAAGCGCAGAAAGGCAGTAAAATCTGTCATTACTACTTAGCGCGGTTTAAGATTTGCTCCGACCGTTATAACACGGGATATTTCGGAACGGTCTACAAAAACAAATTCAAGAAATCGCGAGTAGGCGCGCTGAATAATACGCCGCAGTTCACGGGGCTTGACCCTACGATTCCGCAAATGCGATTTATGCAAAGCCATTTCAACGAAGAAGTATTTAAGTATTTCGGCTTAGAATAAAAAAACAAGGGCTTCCGCCCCTGCTTTAAATCTTTTCCCCGTTCGGGAGAACAAAGTTGATTTCAAGACCGCAGCCGACAGCTTCGGCAAGTCTTTCTAATTCGGCTACTTTAAAAGTATTTCTGCCCATTTTGTTATAAAGATTTGCGCTGCTTTGTCCGCTTCTTTCCGCGATTTGCTGTACTGTCGTATGATTTTTAATCGCTAAAATCCTAATTTTTTCTGAAATGTCCATAAGAAAAGCTCCTTTATTTTTTCTCTATTATATAACAAAAGAGTTTCATAAGTCAAGGATTTTTATAAAAATAAAACAAAAAAGTTTTAAAAAGTTTGAAAAATATAATAAAATCGTTTGACAATAACACGAAAAAGTGATATAATATAAGTACAAAGGTTGAGGGAAGACCGAAACCGAGTGCAGGTAAAAATAAAAAACAGGAGGTAAACTTATGACTAACGAAAAGGAGAAAGAAGAGATGACCGCAACGGAACGGCGACTGCTTATAGAGTATCTCGAAAAGCAAGACTGGACGAGCGAGCAAATCGTTGACTTGCTAAAATACATAAGCAAGTAAAAAGAAAAACCGCCCGACTATTGGAAAGGCTGGACGGTTGAAAAGGTCGGGGGTGATACCTGCCACCCCTTGACCCTTAAAGTATAGCAGGTAGAGAAAAAAAAGTCAACTAATTTTAAGGAACAAATATTATGGAATTTATAAAAACAGTTTTAACGGACTTAGTAAAACAAGGTATTTTTGATTTAGACGGAGAAGAGTTTAACTCTTGGTGTATAAGGAATGATTTTATAACGGCAAATATAAAGCAAGAAATATATGATTTCAAATGCACCGAAGAAGGGCAAAGATTTATAGTACGTTTAACATAAAGCCCCCGTCTGGGGTACAGGGGCTCAGCCCCTGTAATCGTGAAGAAATCGCCCAAGCAAGAGCGTGCAGGAAGTAGTAAATACGTGTAAGTGGGTGCGGGCGCGGCGGTTGTGCTCTTAATTAACCCCGTGCCGAAAGGCGCGGAACTCGGAAGGCAAACGAAAAAGTTCTGCGTTGCGCGAAAAAGCGAGTTTTGCCGAGTAGGAAACCGAAAAAGCTTGCGAAATGCGAGAAAGTCGGGGGGAATTGGCGTCGATAGGCAGTCGCGGCTTGCCGCGCAACTGGCGCGCCAAAACCCCGAAAATCGCAGGCGTTGGGTGTCCGTCGGCAGAACTCGCCGCGCAACGCATTTGGGCGGGCAAATAGGCTGAAAATATGCGCGAGAAACGCGAACCGCTTCCATTCTCTAAAATTGGCGCTTGTCGCTAATTTTGGAGCGACCCCGAAAAATCCAAAATTTTTCCGAAAATTCAAGGATAGGAGGACAGTATGCAACAAATTGACAGTACTATGCGGCGCATAATGGAATATCTGTCCGACGAGCTTGCTCCCGGTGAAGAAAAATTTATCAGTTATACGGAGATCGGGAACGCGATCGAGTGCAGCCGTCACGCCGTGAAGTATTCCATAGCCAAGCTTCAAAAGCTCGGCAAAGTCAGAATCAAGGACAGAAAGCTGTCCTTAGCATAAAAATCAACGTAGAAGGTATCAAATGAGCG
>CAJGCN010000117.1 GCA_904501815.1 uncultured Clostridia bacterium | reverse complement strand
CGTGGAAACGGTAAAGCTTTGCTTGGGAATTTTCGTGCCTATGATTAAGACCATGACCCCGTTGAAAGAGAATATGTACGCGGCGGCGAAAAAAGGTTTTATCAACGCTACTGACCTTGCCGATTATTTAACGAAGAAAGGCTTGCCTTTCCGTTCCGCGTATAAAACGGTGGGGGAAATCGTTGGATATTGCATTAAGAAAGGCATTACGCTTGATGAGATGAGCATAGAAGAATATAAGAGCCGTTCGGAGCTGTTCGAAGCGGATCTTTACGAAGAAATTTCTTTGGAAACTTGCGTGGGAAAACGTATTTCCAAAGGCTCGACGGGCTATGAAAGCGTTGCCGAACAAATTGCTTATATTGAAGGATTTTTACAATGAAAAAAATATTTATCGACGGAAAAGCCGGAACAACGGGGCTTCGGATTGAAGAACGGCTTTCGGCGCGGGACGACGTAGAGATACTTTCTTTGCCCGAAGAGCTTAGAAAAGACCCCGTTGCTCGGAAAAAAATGTTAAACGAAGCGGACTTCGTATTCTTATGCTTACCCGACGTGGCGGCAAAAGAAGCGGTGGCAATGATTGAAAATCCCGAAACCGTCGTAATCGACGCGTCTACCGCTCACCGCACGAACGACGACTGGGCGTACGGCTTTCCCGAGCTTTCCAAAAGTTTAGAAGAAAAAATTTTATCGAGTAAGCGCATTGCCGTACCCGGCTGTCATGCGAGCGGGTTTATTGCGCTCATCTATCCGCTTATAGAAGAAGGGGTTTTGAGCAAGGACTCGCTGTTGACCGTTCATTCCCTGACGGGATATTCGGGTGGCGGTAAGAAAATGATTGCCGACTACGAAGGGGAAAACCGCAACCCGCTGTTGGATGCGCCCCGTCAATACGCTCTTTCTCAAACGCATAAGCATTTGCCGGAAATGACGAAGATAACGTCGCTCAAAACTGCGCCCGTGTTCTCGCCTATCGTAGGGGATTTTTATTCGGGTATGGAAGTAAGCGTGCCGTTGTTCGGCAGTCAAATTCAAGGTGGCGTAGGCTTGAACGGCATTAAAGAAATTTATCAAAAAAGATACCAAAACGGGCTGGTTTCCTACCGCGAAGCGGACGAAGACGGGTTTTTGTCGGCGGGTGCGCTGACGGGTAAGGACCGCATGGAAATTTCCGTCTACGGCAACGACGAGCGTATTTTATTGGTTGCAAGATACGATAATCTCGGCAAAGGCGCGTCGGGCGCGGCGGTCGAGTGCTTGAATTTAAAGCTTGGTTGCGCAAAGGAAAAGTCGCTCGTTTTATAAAAAAGTACGAATAAAAAACGCCCTTGCTCTCGACAAGGGCTTTCGATGTTAAAAAGGAGAAGTTATGGAAATTATACAAGGCGGCGTTTGCGCCGCAAAAGGGTTCGTGGCAAGCGGGGTACACGCCGGCATACGCAAAAACCGTACGAAAAAAGACCTTGCGCTGATTTATTCGAAAACTCGCGCGGCGTGCGCTTCGGTGTATACGACGAATAAGGTAAAGGGCGCGCCGTTGACCGTCACGAAAAACCATATCGCGGACGGATATGCGCAAGCGGTTATTTGTAATTCGGGGAATGCGAACACCTGCAACGCAAACGGCGTGGAAATTGCGGAGCAAACCTGCGCGATTTTGGCGGCGGAGCTTGGCGTTTCGCCGTTGGATATCGTTGTGGCTTCAACGGGTGTAATCGGTCAACCGTTGGATATCGCGCCGATTGAAAAGGGAATTCCTGCGCTCGTGAAAGGGCTTGGGGATAACAGCGCGGATGCGGCGGAAGGGATTATGACGACGGACACGAAAAAGAAAGAAATCGCCGTCAAATTTACCGTCGGGGGCAAGGAATGTAAAATCGGCGGGATTGCAAAAGGATCGGGAATGATTCATCCGAATATGGCGACGATGCTCGTGTTTATCACGACCGATTGTAAAATCTCCCCAGCAATGCTCCAAAAAGCATTGTCAAGCGATATAGCGGAAACCTTTAATATGGTGAGCGTAGACGGGGATACGTCGACGAACGATATGGTCAGCGTGCTTGCGAACGGCGAAGCCGGCAACGTAGAAATTGCTTCGGAAGGGGAAGATTTCAACGCCTTTATGCAAGCTTTGAATACGATTACCGTATATCTTTGTCGGCAAATCGCAAGCGACGGCGAAGGCGCAACGAAACTTTTAGAATGTGAAGTTTCCGGCGCGAAAGATAAGCAAACGGCGAAAGTCGTGGCAAAGAGCGTAATTTGCTCGTCGCTCGTGAAGGCGGCTATGTTCGGCTCGGATGCAAACTGGGGGCGTGTGCTTTGCGCAATCGGCTATTCGGGCGCAGACGTGGATATTAACGGTATTGACGTATGCTTTAAATCCAAAAAAGGTGTCGTGGAAGTCTGTAAGAAGGGCGCAGGAATTGAATTCTCCGAAGAAAAAGCCAAAGAAATTTTATCGGAAGACGAAATCGTTATCGGCGTTTCGCTCTCGGACGGCGAAGCTTGTAGCGTGGCTTGGGGCTGTGATTTAACGTATGACTACGTAAAAATCAACGGCGATTACAGAACTTAATAAGGAAAAGAAAAAAAATGGATATTCAATTAACAAACGCAGGGCGCGCGGAAGTTTTAACGCAAGCCCTTCCGTATATAAAAAAATACAACGGAAAAATTATCGTTATCAAATACGGCGGAAACGCTATGACGAGCGAAACCTTAAAAGCGCAAGTCATGGAAGATATCGTGCTTTTGAACTTAATCGGCATTAAAGTCGTACTCGTGCACGGTGGCGGTCCGGAAATCACCGAAACTTTAAAAAAGGTCGGCAAAAAGTCGGAGTTCGTTGACGGGCTTCGCGTGACGGATAAGGAAACGGCAGAAATCGTGCAGATGGTTTTGGCGGGGAAAATCAATAAAAGCCTTGTCAACCTTTTAGGGATAAAAGGCGGAAAAGCTATCGGTCTTTCGGGTATCGACGGTCAACTCATTCAAGCGGAAGTCAAAGACGAACGTTTGGGATTTGTCGGAAAAATCACCGACGTCGACGTTTCTCCTATCGTCGATTTACTCGAAAAAGGATATATTCCCGTTATCTCGACGGTAGGTTGCGATAAGCAAGGGAACGTGTATAATATCAACGCAGATACGGCGGCGGCGTATATCGCGGGCAAAATGAACGCGGAGCGCTTGATTGCAATGACGGATATCGAAGGGATTTTACGGGATAAAGACGACCCGAAATCTTTAATTTCCTGTATTGATTTGAAAGAAGCGCAAGAGCTATTCGATACGGGCGTTATTTCGGGCGGTATGATTCCGAAAGTGGAATGTTGCATGGAAGCTATTCATTTAGGCGTGAAAAAAGTAATTATTCTCGACGGCCGCGTACCGCACGCGTTGCTCATTGAAACTATGACCAACGAAGGCGCGGGAACGATGGTGGTAAAGGACAAGAAAAATGACGACTAATCTCAAAGAAAAAGATAAGACGTACGTTGCGGATACGTACGCTCGCTTCGACCTTGCGCTCCTTTCGGGCAAAGGCTCGCTCGTCTACGACGAAAACGGCAAAGAATATATCGACTTGGCGACGGG
>CAJGCN010000116.1 GCA_904501815.1 uncultured Clostridia bacterium | reverse complement strand
GATATTCAGCTTTTGCGGACATTTATTCACACATCTACCGCAACCAACGCAAGAATACAAACCGTCGTTTTGCGAAGGATAATACACTAATTTGTGCATAAAGCGTTGACGGAATCTCTGCATTTGCGTAGTTCTCGAATTGCCGTGCGCCATAAGCGTGAAATCGGAATACATACAAGAATCCCAGCAACGATAACGGATAACGCCGTCTTTGGTTTTGAAATCGCGAATATCAAAGCATTGACAGGTTGGGCAAACGAAAGTACACGTACCGCAACCCAAGCAAGCTTCGCTCATAGATTCCCAAGCGGGGTCAGCGAATAATTCGTTTAAATTTTCGGGTTTAAATCTGGATAAATCCAAATTTGCAAAAGGCAACTGCGCCATAATCGCTTTGGTCGCCGTTTGTTGCGATTCTACCTGTTTCTCTCCGCCTTCAACGAATAACAATTTTACCGCTTGCGTAAGTTTTTCGCCTTTTTCGGTATTCGCTTGCCAATATAAGTTTTCTTCGTCAAGCCAAGTGGATACGTCCCCTTTAGGCGCGGTGGCATCAATGCCGAACGCGTTGCAAAAACAGCTTTCTTCAGGACGGGAGCAAGCGAGCGTTATAATCGTGCAAGCTTCTCTTCTCGATTGATAATAGGTGTCTACGGGGTCGGCAAGGAAAACCTTATCGAGTACTTCGATTGCTTTATAATCACAAGCCTTTACGCCGAAAATTACGAACGGTTTATCCGTTTTGTCCGTGCGCACGTCGATAATTTCAAGATTTTTGCCTTCCGTTTTGAACTTCATTAAGTTTTCCGATTGCGGGAAAAAGGCGTTTTTAGGGGATTTAACCGTCTTTAAGGTTTCCAACGATACTTCTTTGCCTTCGACCCAAACGTGATAATTGACTTCTCCGCCCTTTTTAATGGGGATAAACAAGCCTGCCGTTTCAGCAATTTTGGCATAGAGTTCGTTTAATCTTTCTTTTGCAATTTTTAACATTATTTAACCTCCCCGTCTACCACGTCGTTCGGCTCAGCGTCCCCTTCGGTATAGGAAGTGAGCGGGGTTTTGCCTTCCGTCGTTTCGCCTGCTTGATATTCGCCGTATAACCCGTCGATATCTTTAATAAATTTGCGGTTGAGAAGATGCAAAGGAATGTTTTGCGGGCAAACTCTCGAACATTCCCCACAGTCTGTACAACGTCCCGAAACGTGGAACGCACGAATTACGTGGAATAACTGTTCTTCGAATTTATCGTCGTTTGCTTTCGCCGCAATGCCCGAAGCGAGATTGTCGAATACGCATTTTAAGCACGAACAAGCAGGGCATACGTTTCTGCAAGCGTTGCAACGAATACACTTTTGAAGTTGTTCGCGCCAGAACGCAAAGCGTTCGTCTTCCGTCATAGCTTCGAGTTGGTTGACTTCGTCGAAACGGTTTTTCTTACCCGCTTGCATTTCGTGAAGAATAATTTCTTCGTCCTTTGCTTGGTGGACTTTGCCTTTACAGGTTTCGCATTTTCCTAAAAGGACTTCGTCTTTTGCCACCGTGCCGTTGCCGTAAATAGACGTTATCGCTACGGTTTCGCCGTTTTCTTCGACTTTAGAAACGAACGCAAATCCTTTTCCTTTAATCTTTTCAATATCAAGCTTTCCTTGACATTCAATCGCAATCACGTGGATTTTTTCACGGTCAATTCGGTGTTCTTTTACGAGTTGATTAAAGCTATACGAATCGCAAGGCTTTAAGAAAATTGCCGTTTTGCCTTCCTTTTTGCTCATTTGAATAAGATATTTAGAAAGGTTAGCACCGCAAAATCCGTTATACACAAACCCGTCGAGTTCTTCTACGCTTTCAAAGGAAGCGGGTTGAGGGTCGTGATAAAATTCCCCTTTCTTCCAACCGATTACGCGGACAACTTCTCCGCTTTCAAGGAGCGCAATGGCGCGTTCTTTCATTTTTAATTCTACTTCGCGCATATTACTCACCCTCCTTTACTCGTAAATCGGTCAAGCGTTTATTCTCGCCAAGCTCGGTAATCGTTTTCACAAAATCGTTCATAACCGCCGAGAACTTCGCGCCTTCTGCCGCCGATACCCATTCCACACGCGTACGTTCTTTTTCAATGCCCATATAATTCAAGAAGCTGAACAACAAAGACATTCTTCTGCGCGTATAGTAATTGCCCGTCACGTAGTGGCAATCTCCGGGATGACAACCGCAAAGGATAACCCCGTCTGCCCCTTGCTGATACGCTTTTAAAATAAAGGTAGGATTTACGCGGCAAGAACACGGTACGCGGATAATTTTCACGTTTGCAGGATAACTTAAACGGCTGGAACCGGCTAAGTCAGCCCCTGCGTACGAACACCAGTTGCAACAAAACGCCACGATATTCGGCGTAAATTCTTTCGTTTCTTTTACATCTTGCATATCGCTTCTACCTCCGACATAATTTGCTTGGAGCTAAATCCTTTCAAATCCATTGCGCCCGACGGACAGGTGACGGTACAAGCACCGCAACCTTGACATACGGCAGGGTTGACCGAAGCCACTCTGCGAACTTCCGTTTTTCCACCGCCAAGTCTAAATTCTTTATCCACGTAGGTAATCGCCCCGTACGCGCACACGTTCGCGCATTGCGAACAGCCGTTGCACATCATTTCGTCAGGCGTAGCAACGCAAGGGTTCGTTTTTAACTTGTCTTTTACAAGCAAGCCGATTACCTTCGCCGCGCAAGCGGAAGCTTGGGAAACGGTTTCGGGAATGTCCTTCGGTCCTTGACACACACCCGCAAGATATACGCCCGCCGTAGGACTTTCTACGGGACGGAGTTTTGCGTGGGATTCGGTCAGGAAATTATTCGTATCGATACTTGCCGTCAAGAGCGTGGCAACCTTTCTTACGGAAGGCTCGGGTTCGATAGCCGCCGCTAATACGACGAGATCTGATTCAATCAACACTTGTTCGTTATCAATCAAGTTCGAGCCTTGCACCATCAACTTGCCGTTTTCGTTATAGACTTTTCCGACCATACCTTTGATATAGTCCACGCCGTATTGTTCCACCGCGCGACGGAAAAATTCGTCGTAGTTCTTACCCGGCGTACGCACGTCGATATAGAAAACGTGTACTTCGGTATCGGGATATTTTTCACGGATTAACATAGCGTGTTTCGCCGTATACATACAGCAAATCTTAGAGCAATACGGTTTTCCGCAACCGCTCGTATCACGCGACCCGACGCATTGAATAAAGGTGATTACTTTCGGATGCTTACCGTCAGAAGGACGAACGAGAACGCCGTTGGAAGGACCTGCTGCGTTCATCAATCTTTCGAGTTCAAGCGACGTGATAACGTCTTTATTTTCCGCATAGCCGTATTCGTTAAACGCGTCGAGCGAAATCGGCTTAAAGCCCGTCGCAACGACGATTGCGCCGTATTGACGTTCGATAAAGGTATCCTTTTGCTCGTAGTCGATTGCGCCTACGCCACAGAATTTTTGGCAAATTCCGCATTTGCCCGTTTTGAGTTTAATACATTGTTCAGGGTCAATCACCGCAACGTTGGGGATTGCTTGCGCAAACGGAATGTGGATAGCCGGACGGGTGTTCAAGTTCATATTGAACGCGTTTAACCCCTTTTTCGAAGGGCATTTTT
>CAJGCN010000115.1 GCA_904501815.1 uncultured Clostridia bacterium | reverse complement strand
GAAACGGGGCGCGACGGTTGCGGCGGCGCAACGGGCTCGTCTAAAGCGCACGACTCGAAATCGGTGGAAACGTGCGGTGCGGAAGTGCAAAAAGGCAACGCGCTTACGGAAAGAAAATTGCAACGCTTATTCTTAAATAAGGAAGCGACGAGAAAAATTAAAAAATGCAACGACTTCGGCGCAGGCGGTGTTTCGGTTGCTATCGGTGAGCTTGCAGACGGGCTTACTATCAATCTCGACGCCGTGCCTAAAAAATACGAAGGCTTGAACGGTACGGAGCTTGCCATTTCCGAATCGCAAGAACGTATGGCGGTAGTCGTAGACAAAAAAGACGTAGACTCCTTTATCGCGCTTGCGGCGGAAGAAAACCTTTCGGCTACTCCCGTTGCGACCGTCACGGATACGGGCAGAATGAAAATGCTCTTAAAGGGTCGTGAAATCGTTGATATCGCGCGTGAGTTCTTAGATACGAACGGCGTGAAACAGCAAACGCAAGCGGAAATTTGCGATAACGTGACCACTTGGTTTGATAAAAAACAAGGCTTGTCCTTTAAAGCGGAAACGGAAAAAGTAATGTCTGATCTCAACGTGTGCGCAAAGAAAGGGCTTTCCGAAACTTTCGACTCCACGATCGGCGCAAGAACGGTGTATATGCCTTGGGGCGGTAAAACGCAAAGAACGCCCGCCGTTGCAATGGCTGCAAAAATTTGCGGTGGCGAAACGGACGTTTGTACGGTATCTGCCTACGGTTATTCCCCGTATTTAATGGAAACCAGCCCGTTTATCGGCGCGATTTATTCGATCGTCGGGTCGGTATCTAAAGTCGTTTCGACGGGTGCGAAGTATTCGGATATCCGCTTGACGTTGCAAGAATTTTTCCAAAGAATGACGAAGGAAGCAAAGGTTTGGGGCGTTCCCACTTCCGCGCTTCTCGGCGCAGTCTACGCGCAAATCGGCTTAGGTCTCGGTGCAATCGGCGGTAAGGACTCTATGAGCGGTACGTTCGAAAATATCCACGTTCCGCCCACGCTCATCTCCTTTGCGTTAGCGCCTGCCAAAGCAAGTAAATTGATCACCAATGTCTTAAAGGGCGGAGAAAAACTCTATCATATTCCCGTCCCCAAAGACGAACAGTCCGTTCCCGATTTCGAAAGCTTGAAGAAAGTCTACGAAGTCGTTTACGAAAATATCGAAAACGGCAATATCACGTTCGCTACGACGGTAGAAAACGGCGGTGTCGGTGCGGCGGTTATCAAGTCTGCGCTCGGCAACGAGCTTGGCGTGAACTTTGCTCTTTCCGCTGACGAACTGTATACGGAAGGATACGGCGATTTGGTCGTTTCGCTCAAAGACGAAAGCAAGCTTTGCGCTTGTATCAATAAGAAGTTCGTCGGGGAAGTCGTTGGCGACGCGTTCGTTTGCGACGGCGAAAAGGTATGCGTTTGCGCGACGGCGAAAACTTATTTGAATACGCTTAGCGGAGTGTTCGCGATCACCGCTCCCGCCGAAGGGAATGCAGAAGATTGCGATTTCAAGGAAAATTCGGCGTATAAACCGTTTGCGGGTGTGGGCGCGAAAATTGCGAAACCCAGAGTATTTATTCCCGTATTTCCCGGCACGAACTGCGAACTCGACACGGCTCGCGCATTCCGCTTAGCCGGCGCGGAAACGGAAACGGTCGTTGTGAAAAACCGTTCGGCTTCGGATATCGAAGAAAGCGTTGCGGCGATTGTAAAAGCCATTAAGAACGCAAATATTATCGCCTTTCCGGGTGGATTCTCGGGTGGCGACGAACCTGACGGAAGCGGTAAGTTTATCGCAACCACTTTCCGCAACCCGTATATCGCTGAGCAGGTCGAAGAACTCTTGCATAACCGCGACGGGCTTGCGCTCGGTATTTGCAACGGTTTCCAAGCCTTAATTAAACTGGGGCTCGTGCCTTACGGACACGTGAAAGAAATGACGGAAAATTCGCCTACGCTTACCTTTAACAATATTTCCCGCCACGTTTCCACAATCGTGGATATTCGCGTAGCGTCCACCAAGTCCGCTTGGCTTTCCGCTTGTAAGGTAGGGGAAGTGTATAAAGTACCCGTATCTCACGGCGAAGGGAAAATCGTTGCGCCTATTGAAGAGCTTGAATTGATGAAGAAGAACGGACAAATCGCTACGCAATACGCCGACTTGAACGGCAACGCAACGATGCTTTCGCCCTTTAACCCCAACGGCTCGACGTGGGCAATCGAAGGGATCACTTCGCCCGACGGCAGAGTGTTCGGTAAGATGGGACACAGTGAACGTAAAGGCGAAAACCTGTATAAGAACGTCGAAGGGAATTTCGATATGAAGATTTTCGAAAGCGGCGTTAAGTATTTTAAATAACACGTAAAGCGACGGAGCGACGACGGAATTTTCTGCCGTCGCTTACGTGAAAGGGGAAAGGATGATTGATTTTCACACGCATATTCTGCCCGAACTCGACGACGGCGCGGATACGAAAGAAACTTCGGTAGCGCTTTTGAAAAAAGAGCTACTGCAAGGGGTATCTTCGTTGATTTTTACGCCACATTACTACGGCAAAATTCGAACGCCCGAGCAGTTTTTGCAAGAGCGTAAGCAAGCGTTTGAAAAAATTAAAGGGGAAATTCCAAGCGGGTTAACGGTGAAGCTTGGCGCAGAAGTGCGCTTTGAAAAAGAAACGCTTATTCCCGAAGAACAGTTCCGTTTGCTCGCGATTGAAAACACAAGATATATTTTAATCGAATTTCCCTTTGAAGAAGAATGGTCGGAAACCCTCTTTTCAAAGCTCGCTCGGCTTTGCTTAGAAACTTCGCTCGTTCCCGTGCTTGCGCATATCGAGCGGTATCCCGCCGTACAAAAAAATCCTAAGATTTTGAACGAATTCGTCCGTCGCGGTTGGTTGTTGCAGACTACGACTTCTGCGTTTATGCAAAAAAAACTCGCTCCGCTTGCCTTTGCAATGCTGAAAAAGGGACTTGTGCATTGTATCGGTACGGATACGCATAATTTAGACGACCGCGCCCCCGATTACACGCGCTTGAAAGCGTTGTTATACGAACGGGGCTTTGGCGAAACGTTTGAAAAAATACAAAAACAAATGCGCTTTATGCTGGAAAACAAACGAGTTTTAGCGGGTGAGTATAAAACGGTGAGAAAAATTTTTTGGACTTATCGATAATTTATAGCGTTGAAAACTTGTATTTTGTGGCGTAATGTGCTACAATAAGAAAAGAAAAACTAAGAAAGGAGAAACTATTATGGCTAAAATAACAGCAGATACTTTAATTGCAGAATGTTTGGAGCTCAATCCCAACGCGCCTGAAATTTTAATGTCGGCAGGTATGCATTGTTTCGGTTGCGCGATGGCGCACGGGGAAACGGTTGCAGAAGCCGTTGCGGTGCACGGGGAAGATTTGGAATCCTTGCTGAAAAAGCTTAACGAAGGATTAGAAGATTAAACGAATAGAGTAGTAAGCGAGTGGCGCGAAGATAGCGCCACTCCTTTCGTTTGTGAAAAAATTTTTAATAAAATTCTTCCAAAACGCAAAAAACAGTTGATATTCCGCCAAAAATATGCTATACTACATAAGCTATGAATAAATCTCGTTTCTAATATGGGACGAAAAAAATAAATAAATATGGCCCGTTGGTCAAGCGGTTAAGACTTTCGTCTTCTCACGGTGGTATCATGGGTT
>CAJGCN010000114.1 GCA_904501815.1 uncultured Clostridia bacterium | reverse complement strand
GGGTCGCGACGGGTAAACACGCCCACCGCCGTCATATCAGGGTTTTGACGAACGGCGTATTCCACGCCCCGCCCAAGATTGCCATATCCGTAAATACCGATACGAATACTCATAAATAAATTTACCTCTTTTGCGAAAAAATTTCCTTATCTATTATAACACATACGCCGAATTTTTTCAAGCGTACGAACGAAAAAAATCGGCAGGTTTTTTTATAATTGTTTATAGAAGGTATAGGAATTTTTTATAAATAAGAAATCGACCCTTTTTTGAGAGCCGATTTTTTCTTTTGCTTAATACATTTCGATATATGCGTCGCGTTCCGCACCGACGGAAACGTATTTAATCTTGCAACCGCAAGCCTTTTCCAAATACGCGATATAATCGAGCGCGGCTTGGGGCAAGTCTTCCTTTTTACGGCACTTGGAAATATCCGAGTTCCAGCCCTTTACCGTTTCAAACACGGGCGTACATTCGTCTAACACGTCGGTGAACGGGAATTCGTGAATGATTTCGCCGTTTAATTTATACGCCGTGCAAATTTCAAGTTCTTCGTAGTCGGAAAGAACGTCGAGCTTGGTAAGCGCGATTTCCTTTGCGCCTTGACAACGGATACCGTAGCGGGAAGCCACCACGTCGAAAGGTCCAACTCTTCTGGGTCTGCCCGTTGCAGCGCCGTATTCCCCGCCGAGCGCGCGAAGCTTTTCTGCCTTTTCGCCAAAATATTCCGCCGTGAACGGACCTTCGCCAACGCAAGTCGAATACGCTTTCATAATCCCGATAGAGTTATCCAACGCAAGGTGGGGTACACCCGCACCGATAGGCGCGTAAGCGGCAATCGTCGAAGACGAAGACGTGTAAGGATAAATACCGAAATCAATATCGCGAAGGGCGCCGAGCTGTGCTTCGAACATAATGTTCTTGCCTTCTTTGTTCGCTTTGTCTAAGTATAAGCCTACGTCGCAAATATAAGGCGCAAGCGGTTTGCCGTATTTTTCAAAATACGCAATCATTTCTTCCGTTTTAATTTCGTCTGCGTGATACCCGCCAACGACGGTAAGATTTTTCCATTCTACGATATCGGCAACCCGTTTATACAAACGCTCCGTCGATAACAATTCGCCCATACGGAACGCCTTTTTGAAATATTTATCGGCGTAAACGGGCGCAATCCCGCGACGGGTCGAGCCGAATTTTTTGCCTGCAAGTCTATCTTCTTCCAAGCCGTCTTGCAATACGTTGTAAGGCATGGTAATCACGGCACGGTCGGAAATTTTCAAGTTTTCGGGCGTAATTTTAATCCCGCCGGCGCGCAAACGTTCCATTTCTTCGCAAAGGTGTTTAATGTCGATAACCATACCGTTGCCCATAACGTTCACGACGTCTTCACGCAAAATCCCCGAAGGCAATAAATTCAACACGAATTTACCGCGTTCGTTAATAACGGTATGACCTGCGTTATTGCCGCCTTGATAACGGCAAACGATATCGAATTTTTCCGACAAAAGGTCAACCATACGGCCTTTCCCTTCGTCACCCCAGTTAATTCCGCAAATAGATGTGAGCATAGTTCTCTTTCTCCTTTTGGTATTTTCGATAAACGTACGTATAACGCGCGATAGGGCGCGAAAAACGCCGAGCCTTTCCGTCCGTTTCTATCCATTCGCACGAAAAACGCCCCGCGTACCTTAATATGTACGCCTTATTATACTCCATTTTTTTCATTCTGTCAAGCCGTAAAGGGTAAAAATCGTGAAATTAAGAAAATAATCGGAAAATTTTTTTGTAAGCTATTGACAAACGGCAAAAAATGCGGTATTATTATATTGATAGAATAAACGCTTTTTGGGAGGTGTTTTTATGTATTGCAGAGAATGTGGACAAAAGCTGACCCTTCGGTTTTGCGAAAACGAAGGTTTAATTCCCTATTGTGGCACGTGCCAGTCGTATATCTTCCCGCAGTTCCCCGTAGCCGTGTCAATGGTCGTCACTAACCGCGCGCAGGATAAAATTTTGCTCGCAAAGCACGTGGAAGACGAAGATTTTATTTTATTCGCAGGCTACGTAAAAAAAGGCGAAAACGTTGAAAAAACCGTTCCGCGCGAGATTAAGGAAGAATTAGGACTCGACGTTGTGAAAGCGAAATATATGTCTTCTCGCTACCACGCGAAGAAAGAAGTTTTAATGCTCAACTTTATCGTGGTAATCGAAGAAAAGGAAATCAAGCTCAACGAAGAAATCGCGGAAGCGCGTTGGTGTTCCCCCGAAGAAGCGGTTCAACTCATCCGCAAAGGCACGACGGCGGAATTTTTCTTAAACAACGCTGTGCGCGAACTCAAAAAGAAAATTTAACGGAAAGCAAAATCGTTTAGCGCAGGGCACGCCCCGCGCTTTTTCTTTTGAAAAATTTTTCGTTTGTATTTATAAACTCACCCCCAGAGCATTGACTTTTATAAAGTTTTTTGATACAATAGTTTAGTAAAGTGTATACATCAAGCAAAAAGGAGCTTACCTACGAATGATTAAATTTGGTTTTGACAATACGAAATATTTACAACTTCAATCGGAGAAAATTGAAGAACGTATCAATTCCTTCGGGGGTAAGCTGTATCTTGAATTCGGCGGAAAGCTCTTCGACGATTACCACGCTTCACGCGTGTTGCCCGGTTTTGAGCCAGACAGTAAAATCAAAATGCTGTTAAAACTCAAAGATATTGCGGAAATTCTCGTCGTTATCAGCGCGCGCGATATCGAAAACAATAAATATCGTCGCGATCTCGGCATCACCTACGACGCCGACGTTTTACGGCTTCTCGATATTTTTAAAGACAAAGGTCTGTACGTTGGAAGCGTGGTGATGACTATGTACCACTCCCACCCTACCGTAGACGGGTTTATTAAACGATTAAACAATCTCGGCGTAAACGTGTATAAACACTACGCTATCGAAGGTTATCCGTCCGACGTGCAAAAAATCGTCAGCGACGAAGGCTACGGAAAAAACGAATACGTTCCGACCAGCCGTCGGCTCGTGGTCGTCACCGCACCCGGTCCAGGAAGCGGAAAAATGGCGACCTGCCTTTCTCAGCTCTATCACGAAAATAAACGTGGCGTGAAAGCGGGCTACGCGAAATTCGAAACCTTCCCGATTTGGAATTTACCCCTTTCGCATCCCGTCAACGCGGCTTACGAAGCGGCAACCGCCGATTTGAACGACGTGAATATGATTGACCCTTTCCATTTGGAAGCCTACGGAACGCTTGCCGTAAATTACAATCGCGACGTCGAAATTTTCCCTGTACTTAACGCAATGTTTGAAAAGATTTTGGGGAAATCCCCGTATAAATCTCCTACCGATATGGGCGTGAATATGGCGGGAAACTGTATTTTCGACGACGAAGCCTGCCGAAACGCTTCGAATGCGGAAATTATCCGTCGCTACTACGCCGCTCTTTGTGATGCGCGTACGGGCAGAGTTAGCAAAGAAGTGGTATCCAAACTCGAACTGTTAATGAGTAAAATGGGGATTGCAACGGAAAACCGTGCGGCAATCCAGCCCGCTTTAGAAAAAGCCGAAGCGACGGGCGCGCCCGCCGTTGCTATCGAGCTTGGAAACGGCACGATCGTCACGGGAAAAACGGGAAAACTGCTCGGCGCAAGCGCGGCGGCGCTTTTGAACGCGTTGAAAGTCTTAGGCGGTATTCACGATAAAATCGAGCTGATTTCTCCGACCGTGATTGAGCCTATCCAAAAATTAAAGGTCAATCACATGGGC
>CAJGCN010000113.1 GCA_904501815.1 uncultured Clostridia bacterium | reverse complement strand
CAATCAGGCAGGGAAAAACGCAACCCCGAAAAAATACGAATATCATAGCTTTTTAAAATACGCCGAAAAAGAATACGGAGCGTTAAATCACGAAGTGTTCGACGTGTATTTGCTCAAAGCCGACCAAAGTATACAGTTTCGCAAACGCTTTACGTCGGATAGCGTAAATTCCGTAAAAATCGACCCTTGTTCCTTTTCAAAGCTGTTGGCAATCAACCGCCCTGCGGGCGTGGTACTCGTGCATAACCATCCGAGCGGAAGCGAAAAGCCGTCGGAAAAAGACGACGAAACGACGAAAGGCTGTCAAACGATTTGCCGTATTCATAACGCCATGCTATGCGAGCATATCGTCTGCGCGCCGACGGGAAGTTTTAGCTATTATCATAGCGGTAGACTTAGTAAGCTTTTTTCGGACGGGATAGAAAGCTCGTTATTCGAGTAGAAAATTAAGGAGAAAAAGAATGAAAAAAGAAAGGAAACAGCCGAATAACCAAAAAAATTCCTTTCGGGAAAAACTTTCCCCGTTTTTTGAAAAATACGATTTGCGGGAACGCACGCTCGTCGTTTCGTTCGGCAAGCGTATTTTGTTCAGCTTGGTCTTATTTTTCGAGCTCGTCTTATTATTGCAGTTTTTCGGGACTTGGAAAACGGCGCAGGGCTGGACGCGCTTCGTCTTGTTTATCGTTGCGCTCGTCGGCTTAGGCACAGTCGAAGCCGTTAAACTCTTTTTCTCGAAAACGACGTCGGGGAAATGGGTCTGCTACGGCTTAGACTTTATCTTCGTGTTTACGCTCGTGGGAATCGTCGGGAATAACTATCTCGTAGTGCTGTATCTCATTTTGATTACCGAGCTATATTTTCGTATCGAAAAGGCTTTTCGTTCGTTCGGCGTATTTTTCGGCGTGCTTTGCTCCTACGTGTTGACTTATTGGCTTGCCAACCTTTTCTATCTTGGCGCAGAGCTTACGATTACGCTGATTTTAGCCCAGTCGTTCAGCGCGTTGGTGGCGCTCGTGTTGCATTTTTGTATCATTCGTTTCGCGCTGAGCTTTTATCGGCAGTATTTGCGTTTGGATAAAACCTTAAAAGAACTTGACGCAAGTAAATCGGAGTTGGAAAAGGCATACGCGGAGCTTAAAGAAGCCACCGTGCTTGCCGAACGTCAACGGATTGCAAAGGATATTCACGACACAGCGGGACATTCGCTCACGACCGTGATTATGCAAACGGAAGCGGCAAAACTGATTATCGACGAAAACCCCGCCGAAGCCAAAGCGAAAATTGTCGCGGCGAATTTACAGGCAAAACATACCTTAGAAGAACTTAGGGAAAGCGTACATCTGCTTTCGGGCGTATCCGAAAAAGAACCCTTAAAAAGCGCCCTTCTTCGCACGATTAGCGAATCTACGAGCGGTACGGAAATCGTCATTCGTTCGGAAATTGACGAAATCGAGCTTTCAGACGAGAAATACCGCTTAGTGTATAACACGCTCAAAGAAGGACTTTCCAACGGTTTACGGCACGGGAGAGCAACGGCGTTTTGGTTTGAACTTAAACGGGACGGGAAAGAAGTACACTTTCTTTTATCCGACAACGGCGCGGGCGTGAATATTTCCGAACTCAAAGAAGGGTTTGGGCTGAGCGGTTTGAAAAAAGAAGCGGCTCGGCTGGGCGGTTCGGCTGACTTTTTGTCTGAAAAAGACGACGGGTTTGAAATACGGCTTTGTCTGCCATTATAAAAAACTTACGCAAGAATAACGGGAGAAACACTATGCAAGAAAAAATTAAAGTAATGATTGCCGACGACCAAGTGATTTTGGCGGAAGGGATAAAGAGCGTTTTGGAAACCGACCGAGAGTTAGAAGTCGTCGGGATTGCGTTCGACGGCTTCGACGCGCTTGAAAAAATGCAAGCGAACACGCCTGACGTCGTGTTAATGGATATCCGTATGCCGAATATGAACGGCGTGGTGGCAACCCAACGCATAAAAGCGGAGTATCCTTCCGTAAAGGTTTTGATTTTAACGACCTTTGACGACAGCGATTATATTTTAAGCGCAATCAACAACGGCGCAAGCGGGTATTTGCTCAAAGATATCGGCGGAGTAGCGTTAATCGACGCGGTAAAAAACGCCTATAAAGGGGATACCATTTTACCTGCAAAAATCGCAAAACGAATCACCGACGCGGCGAAAACGATCGTATCGGATCGGGAAATCAAGTTAAAGCGCGCGTTCGCGCTTTCCGAACGGGAAGTCGAGATTGCCTTAATGGTCTACGAAGGGTTTACCAACCGTCAAATTTCTTCGGCGTTAAAGCTCACCGAAGGCACGACCCGCAATTATATTTCGAGTATCTACATAAAACTCGGCGCAGAAAACCGTGAAACGGCGGTTTCTACCATTAAAGGCGTGTTGTAAAAATGTACGAGATTTACTTGTTCGATTTAGACGGTACGCTCTTAGACACCTTAGACGACTTAACTTCGGCAGTCAACGCCGCATTAAGCGCTTACGGGTTTGGTTTGCGCAGTAAAGCGGAAGTCCGTTCTTTTGTCGGCAACGGCATAAAAGCCTTGATTGAACGGGCAATCGGTGAAAAAAACCACCCGAATTTTACGGGGGTGTTTGCTGAATTTAAGGCGTATTATAAAAGCCATTGTAAAGATAAAACGAAACCGTACGAAGGTATTTTAGACCTTTTAAAAAAATTAAACGCACAGGGCAAAAAATGCGCCGTCGTTTCCAACAAAGCGGACTTTGCGGTGCAAGAGCTTTCAAAGGAATATTTCGGGCAGTTGATTTGCTTTGCTATCGGGGAAAACGAAAGCGCGGGAATAGCAAAAAAACCCGCGCCCGATATGGTGAAAAAGGCAATGTCTGAACTTGGCGGAACGAAAAAAAATACCGTGTATATCGGAGATTCCGAAGTGGATTTGCAAACGGCGAAAAATGCAGATTTGCCTTGCATTTCCGTTTCTTGGGGCTTTAAGGATAAAGACTTTTTACTCGCACACGGCGCGCAATTTTTAGTGGATACCCCAAGCGAAATTTTATAAATCTACGGCGCGCCTTTGGGCGCGTTTTTGCTTTACGGCTCTCTCGCGCCGAGAATATGCAAACAACGGATTTGCTCAAATGAATAGCTTGAAAGGGGTCTGTTAAACGCGTCGAAAGTATGCGCGGCAAGTAAAGGCTCGTCGCGAACAAACCCGACGACGACGGGGGTGTGGTAAAATTCTCCCGTCCGCCTGCCGAATTGAATAAAATCCCCGATTTCCACTTCTGAAAGGGGTACTTCGATTGCGAACGGTCCTGCGCCCGAGCCGATAGGGATGTTGGCGTTGTTCACTAAAAAGCGTTGAAAATATTCCACGCCCGCCCACGCCGCCGCGCGCTTATTCGGGGAAGAATAAAACCAACCGATATCGGACGTATAGTTCATTACGCCCACGCCCGCAAATAAACATTGCGAAGCAAAGTTCGTGCAATCCCCGCCTACGCCGTCGAAATTATAATAAGCGGGATTTCTTCGAAACGCCCATTCGCGCGCGTACGCTACCGCTTTTAATCTATCGTATTCGATAATTCTCATACTGTCAATATATGAAAGGGCGGGAATAATCGTGAACGGAATTTTTTCAATAAAAAATAAGAAATTTTATTTTTCCTGTGTTTCGCGTTGACAAGATAGGAAAAATTTGTTATACTATATCTATTCCGTAAGGGAGTAGCAACCGCCAACGCGCGGAACAAGTCAACATACTGACTCGAACAAGGGTCTGGCTTGTTTTAATTTG
>CAJGCN010000112.1 GCA_904501815.1 uncultured Clostridia bacterium | reverse complement strand
GTGAAACCCGCGCCGTCTGGTGATGCGAAAGCGGTGTTTGGAACGTTCTTGCGTACCCTTCGAAGAACGGGCAGAAACGGTGTGCTGTTCACGATTTGTATGGATTTGGACTACGAATACGACGGGGACGTGTTCGTGTTGACGACGTCGAGCGAAACTATGTACCGCTCGCTCAAAAAGGAAGACCATTACGCGCTTATCAAGCAATCTTTTGAAAGCATAGGCGTAAGCGAAGATAAATTCGATATTCGGCTTCGGGGAAAGAAAAAAGACGAGTTTCAAAAGCAGATCAACGAGCTGAAAGAAAGCTTTCCGAACACGAAAATAGAGATAAAATAACGAGAAAAATATATAAGGAGTTAGGAGTAAAGTTATGGCAGGATTTAAAGGCGGAAACGGCAATATGCAAAACCTGATGATGCAAGCGAAGAAAATGCAAGAAGAAATGGAAAAGACGGCGGAGCTTTTAGAAGATTGGGAAGTCGTCGGCACGGCGGCGAACGAAGCCGTAGTCGTGTATATGAACGCGAAAAAAATTATTAACGGCATTGAGCTTGACGAAAGTATCGTCGACCCTACCGACGTGGAAATGCTCGAAGATTTAATTATGGCGGCGATTAACGACGGATATTCCAAAGCCGATAAAGTCTACGAAGAAAAAATGGGCAAATACGGCAATATGGGCTCGCTTGGGGGAATGTTGTAAGGCATGGATATTTTTATCGAGCCGATCGGCAGACTGATTAACGAGTTTTCCAAACTTCCCGGCGTTGGAAAAAAAACGGCGCAACGCTACGCGTATAAAATTATCGATATGCCCGACGACGAAGTTAAAGACTTCGTGGAAGCAATCACGGGCGTAAAACGTCGGGTGAGATATTGCGAAGTCTGCGGGAATTTTTCCGAAGAAAAAACTTGCGGGATTTGCAAAACCCGCGCTTCCGACGTAATTTGCGTGGTTAAAGAACCTAAGGACGTGGCGGCGATTGAAAAACTGCACGAATTTAACGGCACGTACCACGTGTTGCACGGGGTAATCGACCCGATGTCAGGCGTAGGTCCGAACGATATAAAAATCAAAGAACTGCTTGCGCGCTTGCAAAAAGGCAACGTGAAAGAAGTGATCGTGGCAACCAATCCCGACGTTTCGGGAGATGCAACGGCAATGTATATCGCAAAGCTTATCAAGCCTTTGGAGATCACGGTAAGCCGTTTGGCGCACGGTATTCCCGTCGGCTCGGAAATCGAGTATACCGACGACGTCACGCTCACGCGTGCGTTCTTGGAGAGAAATAAAATTTAAAAAGAAAGCCTACGGCTTTTAAAAAGGAGAAAATTATGAAAATTTCTGTGTTAGGTTGCGGTCGTTGGGGGTCGTTTATCGCGTGGTATCTTTGTAATCACGGCCACGAAGTGTATTCTTGGGGACCCGAAGACGACTATTCCTATAAAGTATTAAAGGAAACGGGCAAGAACGAATACGTATCTTTGGACGAACGCATTACGCTGACTTGCGATTTAAAAGAAGCTGTAGAACGCGCGGAAGTAATCGTTATTTCCATTTCGTCTCAGGGCTTGCGCGGGTTTATGAAACGCATTACCGAATACGACGTTTCTGAGAAAAACTTCGTTCTTTGCATGAAAGGGATTGAAGTGGAAACAGGCTCTCGTCTTTCCGAAGTACTTACGCAAAGCGGTATCTCGCAAGATAAAATCGCCGTTTGGGTAGGACCTGGTCATATCCAAGCGTTCACGCAAGGTATCCCTAACTGTATGGTAATCGATTCGGCAAATCCTGCGCTTAAAACGAAACTTGTAGACAGCTTCGGTAGCGATTTAATCCGCTTTTACTACGGTCAAGACTTAATCGGCACGGAACTTGGCGCGGCGGCAAAAAACGTAATGGGTATCGTGGCGGGCATTTGCGACGGCTTAGGCTACGGCGCGTTAAAGGGCGCGTTGATGGCGCGCGGGGCAAGAGAAGTGGCAAGACTTATTAAAGCAATGGGCGGGAACGAACTTTCCGCATACGGGCTTGCGCATTTAGGCGACTACGAAGCAACGCTGTTCAGCCCCTATTCGCATAATCGTGGCTACGGGGAAATGCTGGTAAAGGGCGAAAAATTCGCTAAGCTTGCGGAAGGCGTGCCTACGTCGGCGGCAATGAAAAAGCTTGGAGAAAAGTACGGCGTAGACTTGCCCTTGACGAACGCGGTGTATGAGCTGTGCTACGAAACGGACGGGGAAAACTATAAACAAGCTGCGGAAAAAATGCTGACGAAACTGTTTGCCCGCAACGCCAAATCGGAGTTTTATTCCTAATCGTTTTCTATAACTAAAAACTTTTTGCGCCCTGCATTTGCAGGGCGTTATTTTTTGCGGGAAGTATAAAAACTTTGGTTTTTTCGCATGATATAACTATGAAACGAATCGTAGAACAAAACGAACTGAAAACGCGCGACGAACGGGAAAGCTGTTTTCCTTGCTTAGGCGCAAATAAACGAAACGGGGAAATTAAAAAGAAGGGGGCAGGGTTGAGATGACGGGTAAAAACAGAGAAAATTACAACGCAAATTATATCGCTTACGTAAATTCTTTCGACCCGCCTACCCAACACACGAAAAATTGCTTGCGCGCCTTTTTTGTCGGCGGTTTTATTTGCACGATAGGGCAATTTTTGCGCTTTATTTTAGAAGCGGCAGGTTTATACGGCGACGAGCTTGCGGGAACGGTCAGCGTCATTTTGATTTTTTTAGGTTGCTTGCTCACGGGGATTGGCGTGTACGACAGAATTGGCAGAAATGCAGGGGCAGGCTCTATCGTACCGATTACGGGCTTTGCCAACAGCGTATGTTCTCCCGCAATGGAATTTAAAACGGAAGGGTTTATCTACGGTATGGCAGCGAAAATGTTTATCGTTGCAGGGCCGATTATCGTATACGGCGTTTTAGCTGGTACTTTGGTGGGAATTATTTATTTGTTCTTGTGAATGATTTTGAACGTATCGAATATTGTCTTGCAAAAACGCTCGGCGGGAAGAAAACCGCCGAGCGTTTTTGCATAAAAGCAATCGTTTGTGGCATACTGCAACTATGCAGACGATTTTTTTTAAAAACAAGCCGAGAATTATCGGAACGGGCACGATTGCAGGTCCGAAAGAAAGCGCGGGCGTGGTCGGAAAATACGTAGACAAAACGCTTACCGACGATAAATTCGGGGAAAGCACCTATGAAAAAGCGGAATGTAAAATGCTGTCTTTTGCTATCAATAAAGCGATAGAAAACGCAGGACTTACCGAAAAAGAAACGGATTTACTTGTGTCGGGCGATTTGCTTAATCAAATTATTTCGGCTTCGTTTGCGGCAAGGGACTTCGATTTTCCTTTTCTCGGCGTATACGGGGCTTGTTCGACGATGGCGGAGAGTATGGCAATTTCGGCTTCTTTCGTAAACGCAGGGTACTATCAAAAAATCGTTGCGGCTACGGGCAGTCATTTCTCGTCAGCGGAGCGACAATACCGCTATCCGTTAGAGCTTGGCAACACCCGTCCGCCACAGGCACAATGGACGGTGACGGGCGCGGGCGGATGCGTAATCGCGCCTTCGGGGAGCTCGACGGCGATTACTTGCGCAACGTTCGGTAAGGTAGTGGACTTTGGAATTACCGACGTGAATAATATGGGCGCGGCAATGAGCCCCGACATAGGTATAATAGGGATATAGTAAGTTTTCCTGTGAATTTTAACAACGAAAATCTATACCCCAAAGGAGGCGAAAAAGCTTATAAACAAAGGAAAATCTTACATATAGGCGCGGTGTGAAAATCGCGCCTATTCG
>CAJGCN010000111.1 GCA_904501815.1 uncultured Clostridia bacterium | reverse complement strand
GCAAAACAGTAAGTTATTACTTGACAGTACGCTAAAAACTTACTATAATAAGAAAAAGGAGTTGTGGTATGAGAAAAGTGGAAAAAACTTGTTGTGAGACACGTAAACGGAAAGGATATTTTCGGGACGAAATTGATTTATTGATTGATGACAGCTATGGGGAAAAGGAAGAAGAACTCTTTCAGAAAATTTTAAAACGCATTGAAGAATTGAAAAAGAACGGGGAGAAATAAAAGAGATTGCCACGCCTTTTGCAAAGGCTCGCAATGACGGGGGCAAGATTGCCGCAAAACGCTCCCCCCGTCGCACGGGGCGCAATGACTTCCTATTCCTTGCCCCTGATTAGGGTGTTTTAAGATTTTAAATAGGTGGGTTAGGCATAATTTTTAAAAGTCACGCATACGATAGCCTGAGAACGGTTGACGGGAAAAGGACGGGTTTGTGATGAAAAAATGGCTGTGTAGAGTGTTGGTCGTCGTGTGCGGAGCGGTATGGTTGCCGAACCTTTTGTCGTGTCAGAAAAAACAGAAAACGCCGGTGAGCTATGAGATTGTAGCGGAGTATTCTCCTGAGCTTGCAACCGTTGCAGGTACGGTGAAGATTTCTTTTACCAACCCGACCGAGCGGGCGCTGGATACCTTGAAGTTTAATCTTTATCCCAACGCCTATCGGCAAAATGCGCTGTATAAAGCCGTGTCGCCTGCCTATCAAAAAGCGGCGTATTATAACGGCGAGAGCTATGGGAGTATTGCCGTGCTGTCCGTCAACGGCGGGAAGGGTTGGAGCGTTGGCGGGGAAGATAAGAATATCTTATCCGTAGAAACCGAAACACCCCTTTATCCCGACGAAAAAATCGTGCTGGATATTAGCTTTTTGACTAAGCTTGCTTCGGTTAATCACCGTACGGGAGTTTCGAAAAACGGCGTGAATTTAGGAAACTTTTTTCCTATTTTGTGTGGTATAAAGAAAAATTCTTTCTACGAGTGCGTGTATTATTCGGACGGCGACCCTTTTTATCTGGACTGCGCGGACTATCAAATGCGGTTTGTTTTGCCGAAAGAATACGCGTTGGCTTCGACGGGCGCAGTGGTGGAAGAAAAGAGCTTGGAGAGCAAAAAACAGTATTTTTTAAAGGCGGAAAAAGTGCGGGATTTCGCCGTGTTTGCCTGTGAAAAATATCAAACGCTCGAAAAGAAAATCGACGGGGTAAAAGTGCAGTATTTCTATTTCGACGACGAGCGCGCGGAAGAGAATTTTAAGACGATTGGAAAAGCGTTTGCCTATTTTTCTAAAACGTTTGGAAAGTATCCCTACCCTGAATATAAAGTTGCGCAGGCGGATTTTTGCTACGGGGGTATGGAATATCCCGCCGCTACGATCGTTAGCCCTAAGCTCTCCAAAGAAGAATACGCACATACGCTCGTGCATGAAACCGCGCATCAATGGTGGTACGCGGTGGTCGGGAGCGACCAAGTCAACGAAGCGTGGCAGGACGAAGGGCTTTGCGAGTATTCGACGAAACTCTTTTTCGACGAGCATCAAGAATACGGCGTTTCGGGTAAGTCGCTCGTCGACGACGCTCTTTTAAACGTGCGGGAATATTATCGGGTGTACGGGAGTGTGTTCGGGGAAACGGATACGCGTATGACGAGAAATCTTTCGGAGTATTTGAGCGAATACGAGTACCGCACGATTGCCTACGATAAGGGCATGGTTTTGTTTGATACGGTGAAAAAAAGCGTGGGGAAAAAGAAATTTCTCAGCGCGCTGAAACGGTATTATGCCGAAAATAAGTTTAAGACGGTACGACCTGCCGAACTTATCGGCGCGTTTGAGAATACGGGCGTGGATGTCGCGGGGCTGTTCGAGAGTTTTTTAAGTGGAAAAGGGATTATTTGAAAACTGAAAAACTAAAAAAGAACTCTGTTGTTCGGGGTTCTTTTTCGTTTGAAAAATTTTCAAAATTTTTTGTGCAAAACGCTTGCCAAAATTATTTTTTGGGCGTATAATAGAAATGTGGTACGGTCGAACGGGTCAGCCGTTTGAAATCTAAACCGTGCGGCGTTAAGAGTTTTAAGGAGCTATTATGGACGCTGTTCCAAACCGAAGTTGCTTGAAAATTAAAGAATTTCCGCCGCGCGAAGGTGGTTTCGTACTCTAAAACACACGGGCTTTGTAAGCTATATAATTTAAAGTACATACGCGCGGGCGGTTTTTCCCGCGTGTTTTTTTATGCTTTTGCGAAAAGAAAAGTATAAAAAAATGCCTGAACGAAAAAAGAAAAGGCGGTGCTTGAATTATGATAAGATTTTACAAAACGGATGAAAAACTGCGTATGCTCGAACTCGAAGAGTTTGAGAAAAACTGTTGGGTGGAAATGATTAGCCCGACGGACGAAGAAGTGGACACTATTCGCGAACTGAGCAATATTCCAGAAGAAATGCTCAAAGCCGCGCTCGACGAAGAAGAAACCGCGCGTGTCGAAGTGGACGAAGGCGCAACGATGTACGTCGTGGATAGCCCGATGATGGTGGAAACCGAAGAAGGGGACGATACGTATACGACGATTCCCGTCGCCGTTATTTATAACGAAACTTGTATCGTAAGCGTTTCGCTGAACGCAAATCCCGTGTTTGCGGCGTTCCGTACCCACCGAGTGAAGGTGGACACGCAAAAACCCGTTGGATTCGTCTTAAACTTTATGTATGAGAACGTAAAGCGGTTTTCCTATTTGTTGAAACAAATTGATAAAAAATCCTTGCGCTTGCAAGCGGAATTGCATAAGTCTATGCGTAATCAAGAACTTATCGAGCTTTTGGGCTTGCAGGACTCGCTCGTGTATTTCTCAACGGCGCTTTCTGCGAATTCGTCCGTGTACGGGCGGTTGTCCAGAACGGGTGCGGTGCGTTCTAACGAAGAATACGAAGACCTTTGCGAAGACGTTTTAATCGAAACTCGGCAGGCGGTGGAGATGTGTACCATTTACCGAGATATTTTGAAAACCACGATGGACGCGTTCAGTTCGGTCATTTCGAATAATTTGAATAACGTCGTAAAACGGCTGACGATTATCACGATTCTGGTCGCTATTCCAACGTTGATTGCAGGGCTTTTGGGTATGAACGTGGATTTGCCGTTCGGAATGGGTTTACACGGCGAGTTTGCCGCGTGGGAGTTTTGGATTATCGTAGGAATTTCCGTGCTGTTGACGGTGATTTGTTCGATTTTTCTCGTGAGAATGACGGATAAAGTCAAAATCCGTACGCCAAAACAAGCGAAGAAGAAAAGGAGAAGGGACTAATGCCTTTTTTACAGTATAAATGCGAAAAGTGCGGGAAGAAGTTTGACGAACTGGTGAAATCGCATACCGACGAAGTGAAATGCCCCGACTGTGGTGAGATTGCCGTGCGGGATTATTCGGGCAGTATGTATTCTATGACGGGAAAGACTTCGAAAAAATGTTCGGGGAATTGCAAAACCTGCGGTGGTTGTAGATAAAATTTTTATAAAGACGGGCGACGGTAAGCGGTTGCCCGTAATTTTTTTGCTCTTTCACCTTTTTCACGCGCGCGACATATAGTATATATGCGTACGCGTGAGAGAGTAATGATAGCAAAAAGCGTATAAAAAACGCAGTTTGAAAAAAAATAAAAAAAAGTCAAAAAAATTTCAAAATTTTTTGAAAAATGCTTGACTTTATCTTTTATAAGTGTTATTATATTTAAGCTGTCGCTTCGGGAGTGCCGAATTTCAGCAACTTACGACTGTCGTCGTAAGCAAGAAAGAAGATTCACAACTGCATAGCAAGAGTTTTTATTAGGAATAATAAAGACGAGTACAAAAGGCAAATATTCATATTAAGAAAGAAAGCTAATTGGTTAATAAAGCACAAAGAACGTAGGACGATTGAAAGGTCAACCTAAG
>CAJGCN010000110.1 GCA_904501815.1 uncultured Clostridia bacterium | reverse complement strand
CGCCAACGACGGCGAGCGCAAACACGGGCAACAGCACCGCCAAACGTAGGGTGAACACGCGCGTGAATAAATACGGCGTAAACACCCCTTCGCCGAGCGAAAATTCAAGCGTAATGCCTTCTGCCATTCTCTCTTCGTAATGCCCGTTATAAGTCAAATCTAAGCGTTCTGCTTTTAAAAGCAGGCAGTTGGTTTGCGTATCGTAGCTTTCTTGCACGTTAGCGTCGTTTCCGCTTGCGCCGCAGCCACCGCTATACAGCTTATGCGCTTTTAAAGGCGCGGGAAAGAAAACCTGTACGCTTACGTCGTTTAAAGGCACGTACCAACCGAACCCGATTACGTCTAAAATCATTCCGTTTTCGATATCGTCGCCGGCAATTTCCATCGTATAGCCAAGCTCGTACGTCCAATGCGCGCCCTTTTGCGTACCGCCCGTGCAGTTGATATCCAAAAATCCGCTTACGTCGGGATTATCCGCAATAGAATAGGAAAAATCCGCGTTTCCTTCGCACTTTGCGTAAAAGTCGGTATACCCGTCCCCTTCGAGCGGTAGACTGCGGTAAAAGGTTGAAAAGCCGTTTCTTAAAACGGTGAGTTCGATATATTCAACGAACTGCACCGTACGGTCTTTATTGACCTGCGCTTGCACGCGGTAGCTATCCACTTGATAGCCCGCCGTAGAATAAGCCGACGCGCTGACGGCGGGTGGTGCTTGCAAAGTTCCAAACCCGCTAAACGAAAAGACTAACAGCGCAAATACGAGCAAAAAGAGCTTTTTGCTTTTTTGAAAAAGTTTCCACATTTTTTTAAAATTGCACTTTTACGTTCTTGCGTTCTTCTTCCGAATCAAGTTCGAAATAATTGCGTTTTTTATAGTCTTCGCCCATACGGCTACCCACGATACAAGCGGGGAAAATTTCAAGCTTAGTATTAAAAGCTTTCACAACGCCGTTATAATACCGACGGGAGCTTTCCAGCTCGCTTTCAATGCTTTTGAGTTGGTTTTGTAAATCAAGGAAATTCGAATTTGCTTTCAAATCGGGATAGCTTTCCTGCACCACTTGAAAGAGCGTTTTAAGCGAACCTGAAAGGTTGTTTGCCGCCTGCATTTTTTCGTCTGCCGTTCTCGCGCCAAGCCCAACGTTTCTCGCTTCCACGACCTTATTCAAAGTTTCGCTTTCGTGTTTTGCGTAGCCTTTTACGGTTTCCACGAGATTAGGGATTAAATCAAAGCGTTTTTTCAAAAATACATCAATCGTTGCCCAAGCTTCTTCCAGCTTATTTTTCAAGCGCACGAATGCGTTGCGCGTGCTGACGTACCAAGAAATCAAAATGATAATAAAAAGTACCGCTGCGATCGTTATCACCATTCCGATAATTCCGCCTACGCCGATCAACAAAGAATTTTTCATAAAATTTTTCTCCTTTTTTTGGATTTGGTAATTTTATTATACTATAACGGCGCGGAAAAATCAATGTTTTGAAAGAAAAAAGTTCGCGCATTACCAAAAAAAGAAGAGCCGAGCAACTGCTCAACCCTTCTTTTTTGGAAATTATTCCGTTTTAGTCTGCTTCTCTATGGCTAAGCCACAAGTCGCCGCGCGTGATGAGCGGCGAAATGATAAGCCAAATCGCGGCAAGCGCAATCAACGTATACACGATAACCGAACCGGCAGTTCTCGCGCCGGAAAATACGGACGATACGAGATTCAAACCGAAGAAACCGAAAAGTCCCCAGTTAATCGCGCCGACAATTACTAAAACGTAAGCGATAATATTGACGATACGCATATCTTTTTCCCTCCTGAAAGCAGTATGCGCCGTTTTATTTCGATTATGCGTTTTCGTGGAAATTTATTGTCCGAAGGTTTATTCCGTTCTAAGAGCAATAACGGGGTCTTTCTTCGCCGCCGCGTTCGCAGGGATAAGTCCGCTTACGAGCGTTAAGCCCACGCTGATTACCACCATCAACAACGCGCTCAAAATAGGCAAATCCGCAAGCGTGTTAATACCCGTCGCCGTGCCTAAGAGCAGGTTGATAGGGATAGATACAAGATAAGTAAACCCTATACCGATTAAGCCCGCAAACAACCCGATAATAAAAGTTTCGGCGTTGAACAAGTGCCGTATGTCTTTCTTTCTCGCGCCGAGCGAACGGAGCACGCCGATTTCTTTGGTACGCTCCACCACCGAAACGTAGGTGATAATCCCGATCATGACCGACGAAACGACTAACGAAATAGACGTAAATGCCACCAAAACGTAGGTGACTGCGTCGAGCATCATTTCTACCATTTCAAGCATTAAGCCCACCGAATCGTTGTATTTCACTTCCGTTTCTTTAGACAAAGCCACCTTTTGCAAATTCCCGTCCGCGTCGGTATATTCATAAAAAATCGTGCTTTCGTCCCCTTCGTTTACAATCGTTTTCTGACCTTTTTCGCAAAGCTTATTCCAACCGTCAAGGTATTTGAGCATCGTCTTTTTGGTATCGAACGACTGCGTGTAGAAGAAAATCCCGCGCACTTTATCACTCCCGCCGACGCCTGACAAAGCGCTTTCCCAGTCAAACGTATGCCCCGTAGAGTCGTAGTAGGCAAGCTGACGGTCCGACGGCGTTTTTGCCGAAAGAGTATTGCTTGCTAAATACTGCGCGATTTGCGAAGTTTTGTTTCTGCCGATATACTCGCTAACGAGCTTTTCCGTCACGTTCAAGCCCGCCGACAAACAGCCGTTCGTCAAATCTTGCTTTAACCGCAAAATCCCCGTGATTTTAATTTTCGTGCCCCCTTGCGATTCTTTCGGCATACCGAGTATTCCTTTATGCGTAAAAGGATACGTCCCAGTCGGCGTAGACGTATACACCGAATCGTTATCGTAAAGGGTAAAGCCCGTGTTTAAAATTCTTTCGAAAGGAATCGTCGCGTACTTTTTCTTTTTCTCTTGATTTTCGCCCGTATTCAACGACCCGTTTTCGCCCAAATCTACGTTTTCGAAAACGGCTAAAAATTCTTCGTCGGTCATTAACCCGAGTTGGGCGAGCGTGATGTCCGTCATATCGTTATTTTGCCCGATTACGAGCACCGCTTCGTTCGAAGCCGTAGGCATACCCGTTTTACTGCCTTCCGCTTTGGCAATCACGTCGTATTGAGAAAGCACGTAATCCGCACTGTTTTGCTTAAATTCCGTCGTACCCGGCATTACGTTGACGATATCCCCAAGAATACTCACGTATTTCGCAAGGCTTGCAAACTCCCCGCCTTCCGCCGCGTTTAAAATTTGCGTATAGAACATTTTAATCGTATTCACGTCCACCGTTTCAGGCGCGGGAAGGGGGATAGGCGAACTTGCCGTCATTGCATTCCAAGTATCCGCGCTAAAAGGAGAATTTACGTAGAGATTGTTCGTCATTTCCACGCCGTAGGAATACTGAATTTCTTCATAAGCGTTCGCGGGCATTTTAGAAACGTAGTCTAAATACGCTTCGGAAATATCGTTCTCGACCATCATACCCTGCGCCATATTCGTCAAAAAGGAATTGACGTAGACCTTGTCTTTGAGCTTAGAAAGATTCGGCATATCTTTGGGCTTAGTCATACCCGCCATAATGCTATTGACGTCCACCGCCTTTTCGCTGACCTTTACGGGCGCGGATGAAAGCATATCTTCTTGCGTTTTTAATATGTAATTATTAAACCCGTTCGAAAGCGCCAACACGAGCGAAACGCCGATAATCCCGATACTGCCCGCAATCGACGTGATAATCGTTCTGCCCTTTTTCGCACGCAGGTTTCTACCGCTCAACGCAAGCGCCGTCCCGAACGACATTGCCGCGCGTTCTTTTTTCGTTTTCTTTTTGCCCTTTTTCGTAAGGTTTTCCGCAATCGGCTCTTCTTTTTCTTCCGCTTTCTCGGCTACCGCGTTT
>CAJGCN010000109.1 GCA_904501815.1 uncultured Clostridia bacterium | reverse complement strand
AGAGTAAAGGATGCTAAAAATCATATAAATCAAGAACTTGAGAAAAATAAAAAAGTGGCGGTGCTTTGCGAGAGCGCGCTTGTGAAAGAGTTTGAAAATAACGGCGTAGCGGTTTTGGATTTAGGCAACACGCCTGCGGAAATGGCGGCTCGGTTATACGGGCTTTTGCGGGAAGCAGAAGATATTTGCGAGCTACTCATAGCCGTTGAACCGAAAGAACAAAACGGCGTGATGGCGGGTGTTTTAAACCGTTTGCGCAGGGCTTGTCAAGAAGCAGAAATAAAGCTAAATTAAGAAAAAGGACGGGACAGGTACGAGATGAATACTCAAAAGCGAAAAACGATCGTATTCGTGTGCATAGGCAATACTTGCCGTTCTCCAATGGCGGAAGCTTTATTAAAGTCTGAATTAAAACGGCTACATATCGAGAATATCGACGTATGCTCGGCGGGATTAAAAGCGAGCGGAAAAGCGGTAAACGCTTACGCGTCGAAAACGCTTTTAAACAAAGGCTTAGAATTGAACAATTTCAATTCCCGAAACGTAGACGAGAGCTTGCTTTGCGCGGATATCTTGATCGCAATGACCGAAGAGATTAAAAGAAAACTTCTTGAAATACAATCTTACGGTCAAAAGCTTGGAAAACTTCCCGAAAACTTAAAAAACGTATATTCCTTTCAAGAAATCGCAGGCTACGAAGTCCCCGACCCCTACGGGCAGGGGGATGCGGAATACCACCGCGCTTTCGAGCAATTAGAAGGGGGTATGTCTGCAATTATTGAAAAATTCGTAGTGCCAAAGGAAGAAAAAGCGGCAACGGAAAGAAACACGCAAACGCCCGCAACGGCAACGCCGAAAAAGCGTGGCAGACCGCGTGGCTCGAAAAACAAAAAGCCCTACGAAAGAAAAACGCCGTCTAAACCCAAAACGGCGCAAAAGCAAAAAACAAATCAATCAACCGAGAAAAAAGAAAAAATTATTTATATACAGGAGAGAATATTATGAAAATTGCAGTTGCTTGCGATCACGGCGGATTAAATTTAAAAAACGCTATGATAAACTACGTAGAAAAACTTGGACACGAAGTCGTGGATTTCGGCACGAAAACCTTTGATTCTTGCGACTATCCCGATTTTGCCGTTGCTGCGGCGGAAGCGGTGGCGAGCGGAGAATGTCAACGCGGTATCGTCGTTTGCTCGTCGGGTATCGGCGTTTCTATCGTCGCAAATAAAGTTCCCGGCGTTAGATGCGCGCATTGCCACGATTTGTATTGCGCAAAATACACTCGTTTGCATAACGACGCGAATATGATTGCCTTTGGCGAAAAAGTCGTGGGCGAAGGTATGATGCAAGAGCTTGTCTACACTTTTTTAACGACGGAATTCGAAGGCGGGGAACGCCACGAAAGACGGGTTGCGAAAATTAAAGCGATTGAAGAAAAATATTCTAAATAATACTAAGAAAAAAACCGAAAAGGAAAGGTTATGAAACGGATTATAGCAATCGGTGGCGGGGAGCTTCGCGAACGCGCTACGCTTAAAATAGACGAATATATCGCAGACCTTGCAAAGGCTCGCGCGGGAGAACGGCGTGCAAACGCGTTGTTTATCCCAACGGCAAGCCACGATTTTATGCCGTATTATAACACTTTCCATAAGGTTTATACGGGAATTTTCAATATCAAAACGGACGTCGCACTCACGGTGTTTAAAGAGCCTGATTTGGAAAAACTTCGCGCAAAAATCGAAAAAGCGGACGTCATCTACGTCGGCGGTGGCGACACCGTGTTTATGATAGAAGAATGGAAAAAATCGGGGCTTTTGGGGCTTATTCAAGAAGCTTACGAACAAGGCGTCATTATCGCGGGGCTTTCAGCGGGCGCGATTTGTTGGTTTTCGGATATTTACACGGATTCTTTAAAAACCGACGACGGCGCACAGTACGCAATGTTCCAAGGATTAAGTTGGATAAAAGGCGTAATTTCTCCGCATTATGGCGAAAGAATGCTTGACTTTGATAAAATAGTGTGTTATAATTATGACCGTGCTTGGGGGATAGAAGACTGCTCCGCACTCGTGATTGAAAACGGGGAAGTAGTCGGAAGTTTGTCAAGCGGTGGGTCGGCGTGGCTGTTAGAAAGAAAAGACGGCGAGTTGAAAAAGACGAAAATCCCCGAAATTGAATAAGCGGATGTGGCGAAACTGGCAGACGCGCAGGTTTCAGGTTCCTGTGGGCGACCGTATGGGTTCAAATCCCTTCATCCGCACCAGAAAAGGGCTACGATTTTGTATCAAAATCGTAGCCCTTTCCAATGAAATTTATGCCTGACGGCATAAGTGAAATAATAAGCTGACAAAATATGCATATAGAGAAATCCTTCTTCGAACTTCGAATAAAAGTTAAAAAATATATTGTCATTTTAATTGCTTAAAAAAAAGAAAAGTTGTATAATAGGAAAGAAAAAATGCAAAGAAAGAGGTGCGTGCGTGGTTAGTTTTTTCGACGTATTTATAACGGTAGTTTTTCTTTTATTATTAGCCGTACCCGGCTTTATTTTTGAAAAATTAAAAATGCTTCCCAAAACGGCAAGCGAAGCGATATCCGTTCTCGTATTATACGGCTGTCAGCCCGTTTTAGTCATTACGAGTTTTCAAAACTGTAAATTAAACGGACGTTTAGGCGTAAATATGCTCTTGGTTGCGGGGATTGCTGCGGTGATTCATTTGGTGATGTTCGCCGTATGTAAAGTCGTTTTCGCAAAACGGAGCGCCGACGATAAGATAGGGCTCGTGAAATATTTAAGCGTATTTTCTAATTGCGGTTTTATGGGCTTACCTTTTTTGCAATCTCTGTTTTCTAACGGCAATATGCAAGAAGAAATTTTGGTTTATTGCGCCGTCGTTATTGCGGTATTCCAGATTTTCAACTGGTCGTTCGGCGTGTATATCATTACGGGTGATAAACGGCAAATTTCCGTCAAGAAAATTTTTCTGAACCCCGTGATTATTTCTATCATAATCGGACTGTTATTGCTGTTTATATGCCAACGCCCGCTCATAGAATTAGCGGTGGCTGGCTCGACGGCAAGAACGGTGTTGGAAAAGTTTATGGGTAGCCTAAACTATATCTCGAATATGGTGACGCCGTTATCTATGTTCGTTATCGGCATACGCTTGGCGAATATTCCGTTCAAACAATTATTGACGAATAAATGGGCGTATACGGCAACGGGAATGAAGTTAGTCGTTATGCCGTTAATCACGATAGTAGCGGTGGCGTGGTTGCCGATTGCTACGACGGTAAAATACACGGTATTTTTTCTCTTGGCAATGCCTTGCGCCACGAGCGGTACTATGATGGCGGTGCAGTTTGGCAAAGACGGAAATTTTGCATCTATAAGCGTCGTGCTATCAACGATACTTTGTATCTTGACTTTGCCGTTATTGTTTTTATTGATGAACGCGCTTGCATAAAAGAAAGCACGCCTGCACGGCGTGTTTTTTGATAGGCGAAAAAGATAATTAAATTTTTATCTCGTTATGTAGCGAAGGATAGGCTTTATCTAACTCGTATAGTTTTTCGACCGTCGATTGAAAAGTTTGCGTTTGTTCCGCAAAATCTTTGTTGACGGTATCGGCAAGCCTGTCTATAAATTTTCCACATTCTTCGTCGCTTGCTTTTTTGCTTTTAAAATCGCGCTTAAAATACGCGATAAGGGTGTTGCGAGTGTAATCGTAGAGCTTTTGATAAATAGGGTCTTCGAGCAATTCTTTATGCAAACGCAAATAGCGGTGTACCCCAGAAAACATCTCTCGCCTACCTTCTTTTTTCCAGAGCCTGTCGAAACGCCGAATACTTAATTTCTTTTCCTGAGCCATAATTATACCTTTCTCTTTTGTGTATTGTTAAAAAAATGCCGCGTACCTTACGATACACGGCAAATGCAGAATATACCTTTCT
>CAJGCN010000108.1 GCA_904501815.1 uncultured Clostridia bacterium | reverse complement strand
GTCGTTTTTTTCGGAAGCGCCATCGAATAGCGCAAACTTTCTACTAATACGTCGCGATTTTTTAAAGTATTCACTTTGTTGATAAGCATTTCTCTATCCACCTTTCATTTAATTTGTATATTTATTATATCAAATCCCTTCAAAGTTGTCAAGGGTTTTGAGAAAAATAGTGCAATAGCGCAACGAGCGTTTTACCGTCTTTAATCTCGCCGTTTTCAAGCATTTTCTTAACTTTGGATAAAGGAATAAATTCAGCGGACAAAAACTCGTCTTGGTCGGGACAAGCCTGCGCCTTCTCTCCGTTTTCCGCTTGGTAAATATAAATTTTCTCGTTCGTATAACCGGGCGTGGGATACATTATATATAATAAGCGAAGCGCACTCGATTTTACACCCGCTTCTTCTAAAAGTTCCCGCGCGGCGGCGCATTTCGGGTCTTCCCCTTTTTCCAGCTTCCCTGCGGGAATTTCATAAACGGTTTCCCCATAAGCGTAGCGATATTGCTTTACGAAGAGTACGCAATCGTTTTCGATATAAAGTACGCACGCTCCGCCCGAATGTTCGATAATTTCCCGTTTGCAGGGTTGACCGTTCGGAAGAAGAGCGTCGTCGCAACGAAGGGACAGAATTTTGCCTTGATAAAGATAATTTTTATTGACCGTTTTTTCCGTAAAATCCACTTTTTTACTCCTTTTTGCCCAAAAACGGACGGCAATTTTGATTATTATAGCACAAATTAAAAAAATAATAAATATTTTTTAGCCGAATATCTTGATTTTTCTAAAAGTTTTGTGTATAATAGAAGCAGTTAAGAAAAAGGAGGTTATTTTCTTATGAAATCGATTAAAATTTCCCTTGAAATGGCGCAAAGAGTGAAAGACTTCGTCAACATCACGCAAAACTACCCTTTTGAAATCCTTTTAAAGAGCGGTAAATACGTAGTTGACGCAAAATCTATTTTGGGTATTTTCTCGTTAGATCTTTCTAAGCCTATCACGGTTGAAGTATATTCGGAAGATTGCGACGAGCTTTTGGCGCAACTTAAAAAATTCGAAGCGTAAGTTTTCGGCTTTTTTCGTACTTATTTCAAAGTTTATTCGCAAGACAGGTCGCGAAGTATTTTTTCGCGACCTTTTCTTGAATTTATCCACTACTATTTTCTCTTAAAGGAGCTTGCAATGCAAATTCAAGGCGAAACGTCTGTCAACAAGCTAATCGTGCTTTTCGTTTTCGACAAAATGGAAAGCGCGCTTTCCGAACGCACGATCGTGGAAATTTGCGTGGCGGAAAATAACTGGCTTAACTACATGGATTGTATGGAGCTAATCCCCAAACTTTTAGACGACGGGTTTATTTGTCGGGTTTCCGAAACGGACGAAGAACCGCTTTATACGATTACTTCAGACGGCAGAGAAAGTTTAAGTAGTTTTTATATCAATATCCCTAAGAGTATTCGCGACGAAATTTCTTCGTTCGTTAAAAATAACAGCGGAAAATTGAGAACTCGGCAGGAATGTAAATCGGATTATTATCAAAACAAAGACGGCACGTACACGGTCTTTTTAAAAATCCTTTCCCCCGTTCAGCCTATGCTCGAATTAAAATTCGTTGTACCCGATAAAAAAACGGCACAAAATATTTATAAGAACTGGGAATACAAGGCTTCGGATTTGTATTCGGCAATCTACGAAACGCTCGTTGATTGAGAATAACCGTTCTGTTGATTACGTAAAAAAATAAAGTGAGGTTATATACTATGTTTACTTATTCTACGAAAGGCACTTGTTCGCGTATGATTACGTTCGACGTAGACGCGGACGACAAAATTCACAACGTTCGGTTTATGAACGGTTGCAGCGGGAATTTGCAAGGGATTGCAAAGCTCGTAGAAGGCAAAAAGCTCGACGAAATTCAAGCGATTTTAACGGGAATTAAATGTCGCAACAACACGTCTTGCCCCGACCAGCTTTGCAAAGCAATCGACGAATACAAGGCAAGCAAAGCAAGTGAAAAATAACGAAAAATTTATTGCAAAAGCCCTGCGCGAATAATTCGCGCAGGGCTTTTGCTTTATTTAAATTCTATTAGTGTTTGAAATGTCTATCGCCCACGAAAATCATAGCGATACCCGCTTCGTCGCAAGCGTCGATAGAAAGTTGGTCTTTAATGCTTCCGCCCGGTTGAATAATTGCAGTAATACCTGCTTTCACACATTCAGCTACGCAATCAGGGAACGGGAAGAACGCATCAGACGCCATTACCGAGCCCTTCACTTCTTCGCCTGCGTGTGCGATTGCCTGTTGCGCCGCCCAAATACGGTTGGTTTGCCCCATACCGATCCCCGTCGTTCTGTCTGCCTTTCCAACGACGATTGCGTTAGATTTAGTATGTTTTACGACCTTCCAGTTGAAAAGCATAGCTTTCATTTCTTCTTCCGTCGGCGCGCGCTTGGTGACGACTTTTAAATTTTCAGGCGCAAACAGCGTGTTGTCGTAGTCTTGAACGAGTAAACCGCCGTAAACCTTTTTCATATCGTACGCCGTTGCTTCGCGTTTTGCCTTGATATCGGGAAGTTCTAAAAGACGAATATTTTTCTTTGCTTTTAAAATTTCAAGCGCACCTTCGGTGAAGGCTTCCGCTATAACGATTTCAATGAAAATTTTGTTGATTTCCGTCGCCGTCGCTTCGTCCACCGTACCGTTAATCGCCAAAATACCACCGAACACGGAAACGGGGTCGGATTCATACGCCTTTACGTAGGCTTCGTGAATGGTTTTGCCCGTACCTACCCCGCACGGGTTCGCGTGCTTACAAGCGACTACGCAAGGTTCTTCAAATTCTTTTACGAGTTCGAGCGCACCGTTTGCGTCGTTGATATTATTATAGGAAAGCTCTTTGCCCCAAAGCTGTTTAGCTTTGGAAAGTGAACCTGCGCGAATAAATTCTTCGCTGTAGTAGGAAGCGTTTTGATGGGGATTTTCGCCGTAGCGCATATCCTGCGCCTTTTCGTAAGCAAAGGTAATAGAATCGGGATAGCGAATTTCCAGCTTTTCCGCAAGGTAGTTGGAAATCATACTGTCGTACACCGCCGTATGCGCAAATACTTTATATTGCAAATACTTCTTGGTATCGAGCGTAATTTCCCCCGCTTCGAGTTCGGAAAGTACTCTTTCGTAATCTTTGGGGTCTACCACGACGGCAACGTCTTGATAGTTTTTTGCCGCCGCACGAATCATTGTAGGTCCGCCGATATCGATATTTTCCACCGCGTCTTCAAAGGATACGCCAGGTTTGGAAATAGTAGCTTTAAACGGATATAAGTTTACCGCTACGATATCAATGGTATTGATGCCGAGTTTTTCAAGTTGCGCCATATGTTCGGGGTTGGAGCGCATTGCCAAAAGCCCTGCGTGCACGATCGGGTGCAGGGTTTTTACTCTGCCGTCAAGGCATTCAGGGAAACCCGTAAGTTCGCTGATGCCGATAACGGGAAGTCCCGCATCTTTCAAGGCTTTCGCCGTTCCGCCTGTGGATATAATTTCGTAATCGCAAGCGATTAAACGCTTACAAAATTCTACGATACCCGTTTTGTCCGATACGCTGACTAATGCTCTTTTTTTCATAATCTATTTCACCTCTGTAATTTTTTTCAAGTTTTTGGTAATACTAACGGTATGCTTTTATTTTATATCTTATTTATCGCGTATATCTTTGCTATCAATTTCTACGCGTTCACTCTTATCAAATCTCTAAAAGCCAAAGAAGAAATTGCGCCGTCGTCTAAGCTCTTTGATGGCAAACTCGCCTTGACGGGCATTTTAGGGGGAGCAATCGCCATTTACGTGAGTATGTTTATTTACAAATATCGGCTGTCCAATTTGTTTTTAATGATTGCTATGCCACTTTTGGCGGTTTTAAACGTATTTTTATTTATCTCTATGTTCCGTTTCCGATTTTTTATTTTTTAAAAAATATAGAAATATCGTAGCGCGCACGCGTGCGCAAGAGTTCACGAATACATTCGTTTGTTTTATTATAGCACATTT
>CAJGCN010000107.1 GCA_904501815.1 uncultured Clostridia bacterium | reverse complement strand
TTGCGCTAAGGAATATAAATACTCGTCGTCCGCCGTCGCGCGCATAGAAAATTTGCTTAAATTCTCGGTTGCGCCCGATATGATTTCTTCTAAAATCGGCAAAACTTCTAAACGCAAACGATTGCGTGTGGCGCATTTTTCAAAATTACTCTCGTCCGTCCGAAATTCTAAATGATGCTCTTGGACGTAAGATAAAATATCTTGTTTCGTCCAACGAAGGAAAGGGCGCAAATATCTGCCCTGTTCTTCTTTCATTGCCCCAGCGCCCGTAAGCGACGATCCCCTGCAAAGGCGAAAAAGCAATGTTTCCGCTTCGTCGTTTGCGTGATGTCCAAGCGCGATATATTCACATTTACCTGCGCTTAAAAGCTTTTCAAAACATTCGTAGCGAAACTCTCTCGCTACCGTTTCCAAACTTTTTTTCTCGCGCGCAGAACGCTCCAAACAATTTTCCGAAAAACAAAAAAGAGAAATATTCCAAGCCCTGCACATCTCTTGCACAAAACGGGTGTCAGCTAAACTATTTTCGCCCCTTATCCCGTGTTCGCAATTTACGGCGCAAAGAGAAAAGGAAAACGCTTCCGATTGCGCGCGCAAATAATGCGCGAGCGCAACGGAATCCGCACCGCCCGATAAAGCAACGCATACCCGTTTTCCCCGTAATTTCTCAAAATCCATTGTTTATTTTCTCCGTTTTTTAAGGCAAATCGATTTCGTAAAGGTCCTTTTGCGGCAACGGTTTGGAAGAATTTTCCACAAACTTTTTCACTTCTGCCGCCGCTTTTTGAATGGATATATTCGTACCTGCCCCCGCGATACACCCACCGGGACAGCCCATACCTTCTATTAAGCACCCGTCCTTTTTGCCGAGCTTGGCTAAAAGGAGCATTTTTTTACATTCTTCTAAGCCTTCCGCGTGTTCGATTTTCACGTCTACGCCAGGATAATATTCTTTTACGCATTTTTCTATCGCGGAAGCAACCCCGCCGGCAACGGCGTAGCCACGCCCTGCGCCCGTCGCCTCGTGAATGGAGCGCTCCCCGACGTATTTGGAAAAATCAATATTCTTCGCGTCGAAAATCCCTGCAAGTTCTTCGAAAGTAATAACGAAATCCACGTCGCTACGCACGGATGCGCGGGAAGCTTCAAGCTTTTTCGCGGCGCAAGGACCGATAAAGACCACGCGCGCGTGGGGTGTTCTTTGCTTAATTTTTCGCGCCGTTGCCACCATAGGCGTAAGCGATTGCGACACTTTATCAATAAGTTGCGGGAACTGTTTCTTTGCGAGCATTGCCCAAGCGGGACAACACGAAGTTAATAAGAAAGGCAATTGCCCCGAAACGACTTCTTCCACGTATTGATGCGCTTCCGTTGCCGCCGCTACGTCCGCACCGCTTGCAACTTCGTGCACTTCCTTAAAGCCGATATCTAAAAGCGCGCCTTTGATAATTGCGGGCGTAATTCCTGTGCCAAACTGCCCAACGATAGCGGGCGCAACTTCTGCAACCACGTAGTCCCCTTTTCGAATTGCGCGAATTAGCTGAAAGATTTGCGATTTATCCGCGATTGCGCCGAACGGACAACTTACCATACATTGTCCGCAACCAACGCATTTATCGTTGTCGATTTTAGCTCTGCCAAGCTCATCCGTGCCGACCGCTTTAATTCCGCAAGCTTGCGAGCACGGGCGGGTTTTATGCGCAATAGCGTCGTAAGGGCAAGCAGCCTTACACTTACCGCATTTGATACATTTGCTCTGATCGATAACCGTTTGTCCGTCTACGACGGAAATGGCGTTTTTCGGACACGCCGCCACGCAAGCCTTTGCCACGCAACCGCGACATTGATTGGATACTTCGTATTTATTATCTTCGCATTTATCGCATGCCGACGGAATTACCTGCATTAACGGCGGTTCGTAGTATTTATCGGAAATATTGCTTTGGTCCAACCCTGCCGTGATGTGTACGGGGCGATCGGACGGGCGCAAGGACATACCCATTGCAAGGCGGACCTGTTCCGCCGCGATAGCGCGTTCACGGTAAATACTTTCCCGATATCTCGGCACTTCCGTCGGGGTAATTTTATAAGGAATTCCTTCTATCTCGTCGTTGACCTTTTCGGGGTCTGCTTCAAAAGCTACTTTTGCGACTTCTTTAAACACTTCGTGGCGTAATTTAACCACCGAAGTTTCCAAACCTCTCACTGCTTATTCTTCTCCTTAGCATTTCATTCCCTATTATTATACCGTAAAACCGTTCGTTTGTCAATCTTTCGCACAGTAAAAAAACGCCGAAGACTCGGCGTTTTCCTATTTTTCTTATTCTTTTTTTCCGTAATACGCCCGCAGATACAATTCTTTTATCTCTTCGACGAGTGGATAACGGGGATTTGCACCCGTGCATTGATCGTCGAATGCATCTTCGCTCATTTGCGCAACCGACGATAAAAATTCTTCTTCCGTTCCCCGTTCGCCTATCGCTTCGCGAATACTTTTAGGCATTTTTAAACGGGTTTGCAAGTTTTCAATTTCTTGAATTAGAGCATTTAAAAGTTCGTCTTCCGTTTCCCCTTTTAAGCCGAGATATCTCGCTACACGCGCATAACGACTTTTACAATCGGGATAAGCGTATTGCGGGAACGTACCCATCTTTTTCGGGGCTTCGCAAGCATTATATTTGATAATTTCAACGATTAACAAGGAATTCGCCATACCGTGCGGTAAATGCCAATACGCCCCCAACTTATGCGCCATTGAATGGCAAAGCCCCAAGAAAGCGTTTGCAAAGGCAAGACCTGCTATCGTCGCCCCGTTTGCAACCTTTTCCCGAGCCGTCATATTCCTGCTCCCTTGTTCAAATGCGGCAGGCAGGTATGAAACGAGTAAGGAAATCGATTCTAAGGCAAGCCCGTTCGTGAAATCGGAAGCAACGACGGAAGCGACCGCTTCAAGCGCATGAGAAAGGGCGTCGAGCCCTGCGTTTGCCGTAAGTGAAGGCGGGATATCTTTCATGAGTTCTACGTCGCAAATCGCCATATTCGGCAATAACGCGTAATCGGCAAGGGGGTATTTCGCGCCCGTTTTTCCGTCGGTAATAACCGCAAACGGCGTCACTTCGCTCCCCGTACCTGCCGTCGTGGGAACGGCGACGAATTTGGCTTTTTGACCCATTTCAGGAAAAGCGTACACTCGTTTTCGTATATCCATAAACCGCATTGCCATATCGGCAAAGTTGGTTTCGGGGTATTCGTAAAGCACCCACATCACTTTTGCCGCATCAATCGGAGAGCCCCCGCCCACTGCAATAATCACGTCGGGTTCAAACGCTCGCATACGCTTAACCCCGTTTTCTACACATTCAAGCGTAGGGTCAGGCGTGACGTCGAAAAAGACTTCCCGTTCCATTCCCATTGTTTCTAAGGCAGATAAAGTGGTTTTTATCATGCCGTGCTCGAATAAAAATTTGTCGGTGACGACGAACGCGCGTTTACGTTTATAAACGTCCTTTAATTCCCTTAACGCCGTTTCCAAGCACCCACGTTTGAAATACACCTTTTCGGGCATTTGCAGCCAAAGCATATTTTCCCTGCGCATTGCCACCGTTTTGATATTCGTAAGCACGGAAATTCCCACGTTCTCGCAAACGCTGTTTCCACCCCAAGACCCGCAACCGAGCGTAAGCGACGGTGTTAAACGGAAATTGTATAAATCTCCGATACCGCCTTGCGAGGCGGGTGTGTTGACCAAAATACGGCAAGTTTTCATTTTTTCACGGAACGCCGTCAAACGCTCCGTTTCCCGTTCGTCGATATAAATAGACGAAGTATGCCCTATCCCGCCCGAGTACACGAGCGAGTCGGCTTTTTCAAGTCCGTCTTGGAAATTTTCCGCACGGTACATTGCCAAAACGGGCGATAACTTTTCGCGCGCAAACGGCTCTTCTTCGCCTACGCTTTCCACTTCCCCGACGAGCACTTTACAATCGTCCGAAACGGTAATTCCCGCCATATCCGCAATTTCTTTTGCCGTACGCCCGACGATTTTTGCATTTA
>CAJGCN010000106.1 GCA_904501815.1 uncultured Clostridia bacterium | reverse complement strand
ATTATACCGCGACGACCCGAGAATACTTTCCCCCGTATTGCCGATTTTATTAGTCAGCTTATTAGCTTTGGCGTTTATTCTGTTCACGTTCTTTTCTCCTAAGCTCCCGTTATTCCAAGACCCGCTCACGGGTAGCTACGGTATACGGTAAAAGAACTTTACCCTTAATTATAAAGTCCAAAAATTCAGTTTCTGGTAGGGTGTGGGGCAACGCTCCGCTATTTCGGACTTAAAATAGGAAAACGGAGTTTTCCGTTGTTCGTGGCGCAAGCCACGAACTCGCCCTGCGGGCGAAAATTTTCGTAAAAAAAGCCTTCTTTTATAAGAAAGGCTAAAATTAATCTTCAAAACCGAGCAATTCGTCCGGCGTTCTATCTAAAATTTTACAAATTAAAAACAATGATTCTAAATCCGGTTCATTAACTCCTTTGACCCAACGGCTTATAGTAGCTTGCGTTGTATTCAATTTTTCAGCAAGCTTTGCTTGAGAAATATTATTTTCCAACATTGCACGCCGCAAATTATCAGGAAATTGCATTTTTCACCTCTTTCTATAATTATATGCAATTTCCGTATATAAAAACTTGACTTATACGTTTTCCGTATGATACAATAATTATACATTTTACGTATAATTTATAGGTGGATTTATTTATGTTCAAACTACAAAAAACTTTTTGTGGCAAACGTAAACAAAACAAATGGGTTCGGCGCAAAAAAGACAAAATCGACAAATGGATTTCTTCCGAATACGGAGAAAAAGAAGAAGAACTGTTTGAAAAAATATTAAAACGCATTGAAGAATTAAAAAAAGAATAGAAATTTAATTCGCAATAACGACACTTCATCCGTCAGCTCACGCTGACACTTTCCCCCCACAGGAAAAGCGGGACCGCTTGCGGTGGATGAGGAGTATATAATTGCTTTAAACAGCTACTAAAATAACTAATAAAGCCCCTTGACGGGAATTTTAAACTTCCTGTCATAGAAAACGACCGCCCACAGGGCGGTCGTTTGGTGTACCCGCTGGGGTTCGAACCCAGACTCGACGGCGTCGGAGGCCGTAATGTTATCCAATTACACTACGAGTACGTGAGAGTACGTGAGAGTACGTGAGAGTACGTGATTTTTTGCAGAGTTTTTTAATCTTTTTCAAAACGCAACTATATTTTACTATTTTTTGCTTTCTTTTTGCAAGCGTTTATGCTATAATTATCTTAAATTTTTCGGAATTTTTTGATTTTTTTCGCTTAGGAGGCTCGAAAAATGGCAAAAACGGTAGTAATCGGTATGAGCGGGGGCGTAGATAGTTCTGTCGCTGCGTTGCTTTTAAAAGAACAAGGCTATAACGTTATCGGTCTGTTTATGCAAAACTGGGAAGAAACCGACGAAAACGGGTGCTGTACCGCCGAAGACGATTACGCCGACGTTCGGCGGGTCTGCGGGCTTCTCGATATCCCCTATTACACCGTTAATTTTGCAAAAGAATATATGGACAGGGTGTTTTCCTATTTTCTTGCCGAATACAAGGCAGGCAGAACGCCTAATCCCGACGTACTTTGCAACCGCGAAATTAAGTTCGGACCTTTCTTAGAAGAAGCCAAGCGTTTGGGCGCGGACTATATCGCTACGGGGCATTACTGCAAAATTTCCCACCAAAACGGCGTACATTATCTGCAAAAAGCAAAAGACCAAAACAAAGACCAAACGTATTTCTTAAATCAGCTTTCCCAAGCGCAACTTGCCGACGTACTTTTCCCTTTACAGGATATGGAAAAACCGGAAATCCGTAAAATCGCGCTCGAAAACGGACTTGCTACCGCGAAAAAGAAAGACTCTACGGGTATCTGTTTTATCGGGGAACGCAATTTCCGTAAATTTTTAAGCACCTACCTGCCCGCGTCAAAAGGCAAAATTTGCGACCTTTCAGGCAAAGTCGTAGGCGAACATTTAGGTTTGATGTATTACACGTTAGGGCAACGTCGGGGGCTTGATCTCGGCGGAATTAAAGGAGAAGACGAAGGGGGCAGATGGTTCGTCGTTAAAAAAGACCTTGCGAATAATATTCTTTATGTTTCGCACGGCGACGAAAGCCCGTTATATTCCAAAGCTTGCACGGTAAGCGGGTTTAACTGGATACCCTATCCGCCCGACCGCGCGGAATTTGAATGTACCGCAAAATTCCGCTACCGTCAGCCCGATCAAAAGGTATGCGTTCGCGTGCAAGCGGACGGAACGCTGAAAATCGACTTTGCAGAGAAACAACGCGCCGTCACGGAAGGGCAATACGCCGTTTTATACGACGGAGAAAACTGCTTGGGCGGCGGTGTGATTGAAAGCGCGGACTATTAAGGGGGTGCGCCGTTGAACGCATTTGAAAAAATCGTAGTATTTTTATCGGCGGAAATGCCCGAACCGCACTCGTTCGGGTGGTTTCACTTTCTTTGGCTGGGGCTGTTCGCCCTTGCCCTTTTTCTTCTCGTACGCTTTTATAAAAAAGACAGCGAACGGGTGTTTAAACGCTTTTCCCTGTGGCTTGGCGTTATAATGTGGGAGCTCGATATCTATAAGCAACTCGTCTTTTCCTACGACGCCGCAACCGACGAATGGGCGTACGCTTGGAGCTCTTTCCCCTTTCAATTTTGCTCTATGCCTATGTATTTTTTGCCCGCCGTTGCTTTTTTAAAGAACGGTAAACTCCGCCGTGCCCTTTGCGCTTTTCTCGCAACCTATGGGTTCGTCGGGGGCTTTGCGGTAATTTTATACCCCGAAACGGTGTTCGTTTCGACGATAGGCGTTAATATCCAAACTACCGTGCATCACGGCGGAATGGTGCTGTACGCCGTTTATTTATTTTTAACAAAGCGCGTAAAAACGGGCTTTTGCGCGGTGAAAACCGCCCTGCCCGTATTTGCCGTTAGCTGTGTGGCGGCGTTGCTTTTAAACCTGCTTTACGGCGACGGAAAAGCTTTTAATATGTTCTTTATTGCGCCCGGCGGAGAGTATATCGTGCCTATCGTGCATTTTATTTTCTCACGGTTGCCGTATATCGTATACTTGGTCTGTTATTTGGTATTTTTTACGCTCGCCGCGCACCTGGTGGCAGTATTTTTCAAAATTTTCGAAAAAAAGTAAATATCTTTCCCATAGCAAAAGACGCTTTACCGAATGGATAAAGCGTCTTTTATCGTTTCAAAATTTAGTTCAATGCTTCAGGCGTTTCAAAGGACGTTTCCCCTCTGTCTTCAGGGAACATAGTTCCTGCGGGAATTACGGGCAACATCAAGGGGTTGATGAATGCGTTCGCCGTCAAAGACGATACCGCCGCGCGCAAGTAAGGGTATACGATTTCCGTCGTAGAAATGGCAAGAACTTGCTTGTCTTCGTCCGTGTTCACGTCTTCCGCCTCGAAAATACCCACCAAACGCACCTTTAAGTTAAAGGGCTTGGGTTCTGCTTCGGTGGATTCCACCTTTACTTCCAAAGAAACAAACCAAAGCTTATCGTTTTCCTGCACCCTTCTAATCGTACGGGAGAACTGGGGTTTAATTTCGAATTTCGTGTTCTTGTCCATTTTCACGCGGTTGATCGTGTAAGTAAGTTCTTCCGCCGTGATACCTCTTAATGCATACTTCATTTTTCATACCTCAAATAATTTATTCCGTTTACTGCAAACGCTCTTTCGCCTTATCATAAACGTTGACAGTTATATATACCCGCGTTTTTGAGTTTGTAAACCGAATAAACGAAAAAATTTAGTTTATTTGAAAAAGTTCTTATTTTCTCTTTAAAAAAACGCGCACGAAAAGAGAAATTTTCGCATACTTTAAAAGTAAGAAAAAAATTTTTGAAAATTTTTAATTTTTTTTGAAAATCGCATAAAAAACGCTTGCCTTTCTTTTTCGGATGTGGTATAGTATATAAGCTTTCGACGGAAGTTTAGCTCAGCTGGGAGAGCATCTGCCTTACAAGCAGAGGGTCATAGGTTCGAACCCTATAACTTCCACCATAAAGACAGTGCGGATGTATATGCGGGAATAGCTCAGTGGTAGAGCGTCACCTTGCCAAGGTGAATGTCGCGGGTTCGAATCTCGTTTCCCGCTCCAAAATATCCGCGCT
>CAJGCN010000105.1 GCA_904501815.1 uncultured Clostridia bacterium | reverse complement strand
CAAATTTTTCAAGCATTACGCTTTGTTGTACGTGTTGATTCATTCGTTTACTCCGTAAAATCCGTATTTATCTATAATTTTTCCGATTGCGTTTTCGTCGTTCGTATACTCAAAAATCAAGTCGGCAACTTCCTTTAACCGTTCGTCTGCATTGCCGACCGCTATCCCAAGCCCTGCGCGGGCAATCATAGGCGTATCGTTATAATTATCCCCAACGGCTACCGTTTGTTCTAAAGGTACGTTATAATACTTTGCGATATATTCCAGCGCGCTTGCTTTTGAGAAATTTTTATTCGTAATTTCCACGAGAAACGCCGCGCTGTAGGTGACGTAAAATTCTTCGCCGAACGCTTGATTGAGCGTTTGATAGACGGTTTCTTTTTCCCATTCGTCTACGAGCACGAGAATTTTTTGCACTTTCATATCCGTGCGTAAAATGCGTTCACTTAAAAGTTCGCCGTCAATCAATATACCTTTAACCCCGCAAAGTTTTTCGTAATCGCGTAATTTTTCGTCCGACATATTCGTATAAAAATTTTCTACATCGTAGATATGCGTATGTAATCCAAGCTCTTCGCATTTACGGCAAATGCGAGCCGCGCCTTGCGGGGGAATATGCCCTTCAAACAAAACTTGTTTTGAAGAAATATCCCCGATTACCGCGCCTTGAAACGCGCCGACTATGCCCGTAAGGTTTAATTTTTCCACTTCGTTATAAACGGATTTTAAAAGCCTACCCGAACACACCGCGAACCTTCCGCCCGCTTTAATATATTCGTGAATTTTTTCTTTCGTTTCTTCACTAACCGTTGAATCCGAACGAAGCAACGTGCCGTCGTAGTCGGAAACGATTAAAGGACATTTTATCTTTCGCATCTTATAATTCTTCCTTAAAATACTTATAAATTTTTTGCGCAAGTTCTTCGCCTATCCCTTCACATTCGGTAAGCGTTTGTACGCTTGCGTTCATAATCTTATCAATCGTGCCGAATTTCTCCATAAGCGCAATTCTCTTTTTCTTGCCTACGCCGTCGATTTCTTCCAAAACGGAAGCCAAATTACGCTTAGAATGAAGACTTCTAAAATACGTAATAGCAAAACGGTGCGCTTCGTCGCGAAGGCGTTGCAACATTTTTAAAGCGTAATCCCGCTTATCAAGGCGTATACTGTCGGCGGAAAACAAAGTAAAAATTTCTTCTTCCCGTTCGGCAAGGGAAATTAAATCAATGCCCCGTATTCCTTTTTCTTCAAAAATCTCTTTGATTGCCGAAAGCTGCCCCTTTCCGCCGTCAATTACGATTAAATCGGGTTTAGGGAATTTTTCTTCTTCGTTCGAGCAGAGTTTTTCCAGCCTACGGCGCATCATTTCTTGATGAGAAGCGTAGTCGTTCGCGCCTTCCACCGTCTTGATTTTAAAACGCCGATAGCTCGAACGGTCAGGCTCACCGTCGATAAATACGACCATAGAGCCTACCTTGTCCACTCCCGATATGTTAGATATATCATAACATTCCATGCGCTTGGGATAGTTCGACAAAGATAAAATTTCTTTGAGCCGTTGACAAGCGTTTTTGGTCATATCGTTTTTGTGCTTAATTTTATCAACGGATTTGGAAAGATACTCTTCCGCATTCCGTTCCGCCATATCCAAAAGCTGTTTTTTTAGTCCTTGTTTGGCAAGCACGACTTCCGTCTTTTTCCCGAACTTTTCCAAAAAGTAGCTTTCCATCAGCTCTTTTTCGCAAAAGTCTTGCACTACGATTTCATCAGGGAGTTCGTGAGCGGAATAAAACTGTAAAATAAACGCCGTTAAAGCGTCCGTTTCCGAGAGCGACGCATCTTCTAAGGCAAAGCTACTGCTCCCTTGCATAATCCCACCGCGCGTGATTAAAACGTTTACGGCGGAATATAAATAGTTGGTTTTTAACGCAATTACGTCGGCGTTAATCGCGCGGTTGATCGCGGTAATCCGTTTTAATTTGAGTTTGGAAAGCATGGCGAGTTTTTCTCTATATTCCATTGCCAACTCAAATTCTTCGTTTTCGGCAAAGGTCAGCATTTTCTCTCTCAAAATCTTTTCTGCGTCGTCGTAGTCTCCGCCTAAAAACGCAAGAGCTTTTTTGACCCGCTCGGCGTATTCTTCACGACCGCACAAATGCGCACACGGCGCAAAACAACGGTGCAAATGATAGGCAAGGCAAGGCTTTTTTGGTTTCTCGGAAATAGGCGTGGAACATATCCGCACGTTGTATACCGCCGAAACCACGTCGAGTATATCCTTACAGCGAATTCCACCCATAAACGGTCCGAAATATTTCCCGTCTTTTTTGATTTTACGGGTAATCGAAAGACGGGGAAATTCTTCTTTCGTATGCACTTTGATATAAGGATACGTTTTATCGTCTTTTAATAAAATATTATATTTCGGTTTATACTTTTTGATTAAATTGTTTTCAAGGGCAAGGGCGTCGATTTCCGTTTTGGTGATAATATAATAAAAATCCTCGATATTTTCCACCATTGCCGAAACCTTTTCAGGCTTTGCGGAAGATTGAAAATACTGCCGTACGCGGTTTTTTAAAACGCGTGCTTTTCCCACGTAAATAACCACTCCGTCTTTATCCTGCATAATATATACGCCCGGCGTATCCGGCAATAATTTGAGTTTTTCCTTGATTTTTTCGTTTTTCTCTATCATTGCGCACCAAAATCAAAAAACAGTATAATTCTACACGGTATTATTATACACCAAATCCCGTTATTTTGCAAGGAAATAACGGGAAATAATCTGCTGAAAAGTAAATTTGAAAGAGAATTTAAAAAGAAAAGGAAGACGAGCTTCCTTTCAACAACCGAGAAATTCAATTCCTTTCAGTAAAACGTCGTTAATCGCGTCATTCGTCAAGCTATAAAAAATAATTTTACCTTGCCGAATACACTTAACAATCCCCGCGCTTTTTAAAAAGCGGAGCTGATGCGAAACCGTCGTTTGATTGATGTTTAAAATCCTTGATAAATCGGTCACGCACAACTCGCTGATTGCGAGCGCAGACAAGATTTTCACACGCGTATAATCGGAAAACACCGAAAAAAAGCATACGATTCCTTCTAAAATTTCCCCATCGGGAACGTAATCTTCGATAAGTCCTTGCGTACGTTTATCCAAAAGCAACATTTGCGACATATTTGTCCCTCCGAATATGTTTTATTGCTTATATGATAACACGTTTTTTTCTTAGGTTTTTGACTGAATTTGTCGGGATAAAATTTATTTTGTCATTTATAAAAGGGAAACTACTTCGTAGCCCGCTTCGACGATTGCCGAAGTTAAAACTTCGTTTTTCACTTCTCTTTCAAGGTCTACCACCGCTATTTTTTCTTCAAGACTAACTTCTACGCTTTTAACGCCGTCAATCGCCGTAAGCGCTTTTTTGACGTGCGCTACGCAATGCATACACATCATTCCTTCTATCTTTATCGTTTTTTGCATAACGTTATTCTCCTTTTGATTTATCTTTTTTTCTTTTTTTTCTTTGCCGAATTTCGTCAAACGTAAGGCGTTGAAAACGACGAACAAAGAGCTTAAACTCATACACGCCGCCGCAATCATAGGATTTAGCGTAAGCCCAAAGGTTGCAAATACGCCCGCCGCAATCGGAATGGCAACGCAGTTATAGAAAAAAGCCCAAAACAGATTTTGTTTGATATTTTTAACGGTTGCTTTGCTTAAATCTATCATTACCGAAGCCGACTTTAAATCCCCGCGAACGAAAACGATGTCTGCGCTATCAATGGCAATATCCGTGCCCGTGCCCATTGCCACACCGATATCCGCTTCTTTCAATGCTGGCGAATCGTTAATTCCGTCGCCTATCATTGCCACTATTCCACCGACGGAACGCACACGTTTTACTGCTTCCGCTTTATCTTTCGGCAAAGCTTCTGCAAAATACTCGTCTATTCCCACCTTTTGCGCAGTCGCTTTCGCAACGTTTTCGCGGTCGCCCGTGAGCATAGCCGTTCGCACCCCACGCGCTTTTAACGCATTTACCCCTTCTTGGCTCGTTTCTTTTAAAGTGTCTGCAACCGTAAATAACGCCACGAGCGTATCTTCTTGTGCCAAAAACACGACCGTTTTTCCGTCTTGCGAGAATTTCTTTTCCTGCTCTTGCGCGTTCTTTTGCAAAGGCTTAGGCAATAATCTGCGATTGCCGAGATAATAGGTAATTCCGT
>CAJGCN010000104.1 GCA_904501815.1 uncultured Clostridia bacterium | reverse complement strand
TGGCAAAGAGGATCCACCTGTTCCCATTCCGAACACAGAAGTTAAGCTCTTTTACGCCGAAAGTACTTACGGTTAACCGTTGGGAGGATAGGTAGCCGCCGCTTTTCATGCAAAAACCCCACTCTGTTTCACCAGAGCGGGGGCTTTTATTTGTTGTTTTTTAAGATTAGGAAGTCTAGAAACTCAGTTTCTGGTGTGTGGGGCAACGTCTCATAATCTATGTCCAAGTAAAGCAACCGCTGGTTGTGCTATGTTCGTGGCTCTACCTTTACAATCGGCAAGGAGATTATCCCATTGCCCCCCTTAGTTCCTGACGCATTTTAAGAAAAAATTAAAAAAATATGGCAGTACACTCTTGACAAGTCGTTGGGTTCGTGATACAATTATATTAGCGGATTTTTGCGCAGAAGAAATGAGAATGAAAGGGGATATATTATGAGAAAGAAGAAAATTTTATTGACAATGCTGGGCGCATTCGTCGGGCTTTGCGCGTTTGTGGCTTGCGGAGAACAAGAAACCGCTAAAACGTACGACGTGATTTTGCAACAGGAAGGCTGTCAAGACGTCGTTTTAGAAATTGGAGAGGGAAAGGATATTGCCGTTTCCGCACTTCCTAAGTGTCAGGAAAAAACGGGCTATACCGTCGAATGGGATTTTGAAAACGTGCAATTGACGAACGTTAAGTCGGATATCCTTATTAAGGCGAAGGCAACGCCGAATGAATATACCATTACATACGACGCAAAAGGGGGCGTGATGTCTTCTACCACGCAAACCGTCGTGTACGACGGGAACTATACTCTTTATCAGTCGACATACGAAGGGCATAAATTTAACGCATGGATGAACGGTGCGACTGCAGTAGCGCAAACGGGCGTTTGGAAAATTGCCGATAACGTGCTTTTAAAAGCGAGTTGGACGCAAATAGAGTGCTGGACTATTACCTTTAAGCAAGACGGACAGGCGGATAAGACGGTAAAAGTGGAAAAAGGTAAGGCGCTTGCGCAAGATAAAATCCCTGCAATCGAAGCGAAAACAGGGTATACGGTGGAATGGGATTTGACGGGTGTTGACCTTTCGAATATTCAAAACGACCTTACGGTTAACGCAAAAGAAACGCCGAATAAATACACGGTTGCTTATAACGCGGGCGACGGAACGGTTGCGAACGATAGCCAAGAAATAACCTTTGGCGGGGAATATACCTTATTAACGCCCACCGCGCCTACGGGATATGTTTTCGTGTGCTGGAAAGACGGGGAAACGCCCGTTTTGCAAAGCGGGATTTGGAAGACGGCGAAGAATTTGAATTTGACCGCTGAATACGTGGAAGAAAACGCAAATACTTATACGATTACGTATAAAATTAACGGCACGGCATACGGTCAACCGCAAACGGTGGTTTACGGGGCAAGCTATGCGCTTATTGCGCCCGAAGTAGCAGGGTTCCGTTTTGAAAAATGGCAAAGAAACGGTCAAGATTTTGCGACGAACGGAGTTTGGAATATCGACGAAGATATCGTTTTGGAAGCGGTTGGACAAAGATATTTAACGATTAAACTTGTGGTTTCTAACGATTGTTGTCTGATTTCGACCAAAACGGTGGAAGTGGACTGGAACGCTACGGCGATTACTCTGCCTACGCCCGACTGTCAGTATGACGAACACACTTTCAAATATTGGAAACTTAACGACGTGAAACTCGAAAAATTGACGGATATTTGGTCGAGAATTGAAGAAAACGCGACGGAAATTACGCTGACGGCGTATTGCAGAAGAAACTGGACGAATAATCACTAAGGGTTTACGGTAGAAAAAAGGACGAAAAGTTATGAAGAAAAAAGGTTTTGGGGCTGTGTTGCTCTCAATTCTACTCAGCGCTTGCGCGTTGGTAGGGTGTGGGGATAACTCGCAGTCTGACGATACGAATAAGCCGTCTACAGACGTGGAAACGGATAAGGAGAACGGCGGTAAGGACGAAGAAATCGTTGAGCCGTCCGATCCCGTAAACGGGTTTTTAATCAAAATTAAGTTGCCAAATTCCTGTTGCAAAATGGAAAAAACGGTTTTTGAAGTCAAGCGCGGGGAAACGCCGATTTCGCTCCCCACGCCTGAATGCGAACAGGACGAGCATACCTTTAAGTATTGGAAGCTTGACGGACAACAGCTTTTAAGAGTTTCGGATATTTGGTCGAGAATTGACGAGAATGCGACGGAAATTACGCTTACGGCGTATTGCAAAAAAAATTGGACGAATAACCATTAAAAAATTTATTAGTACGGAGAATAAAAATGTTACCTAAAATCGTGAACAAAAAGGCGCAAGACCAGCAATTTCCTTGCCTGTGGCAAGCGGTTATTTTTAGAAACTACGGGTTTGTATCGACGGATAAAATCGCCAAAACGCTTGGTTGCGACGAGAAAACCGTTGAAATCGAAGCCGCTCGGTTGGGTCTTTCGGGGGTGAAATACGACCCCAAATGGGAAGAATCGGGATATCAAACGATTATTCGGCATAATTGGTATTTGCTGAACTATCAGCAACTTATGACTTTGCTTGATTACACGGAAGAAAAGTTGGACTTTTTATTAAAAGAAGAAGACTTTTTGTTCGTAAAGCTGGGTTTTGAAAAGCCTGATTGCGCGGAAATTCGTTATTTCCCTTTAACCGAAGAACAAATACGGGAAACGGAAAAAATTGCGAAAAAAGTGCAAAAATATTGGCGCGAGCCAGACGTGAAGCCTTTTGATTTTTTCCCGAAAAACGGTTTTGAAGATATACAAAAAGTATCGATAGAAGAACAAAAAGAAGGGCTTCGTTTCATACACGGGTATATCTCGCCTTGTGGGGATGCGTTTATGGTGGACTCGGATACCTACCTTACCGACGAGCTGTTGAGCGCATATCAGGCGCAAGGCATTAACGGAATTTGGATGCACGGGCTTTTGTCGGCGCTTTCGTATTATCCTTTTAAACCGTCGTTAAGCGAAGGGTATCAAGCCCGTCGCGCGGAAATTAAGCGGGTGATAAAAAAATGCAAAAAATACGGGATTAAGCTGTTTTTGTATTTTAACGAGCCGAGATGTTTACCTACGGCGGATTTTGGAAAGTATGCGTATTTAAAAGGGGATACCCAAAATCTCGATACGGCGCTTTGTTTCTCGCATAAGGAAACGAGAGAATATTTATATACCGCTATGAAAGACTTGCTCGAAGACTTAGGCGAGCTTGGCGGGATTATGACCATTACCATGAGTGAAAATATCACGCATTGTAAATCGAGAATACATAACGGACGGCAAACCCTTTGCCCCGTTTGTAAAAATATTCCTGCTTGGAAATTGGCTTCCGACGTGAATAACGTGATTATGCAGGCGATTCGCGATAGCGGTGCGAAAACCAAACTAATCGCTAATCTTTGGGCGTGGTCAGCAATGATGGGCTTTACCGAAGAGGATTTGCGCGCGGGAATTGAAAATCTCGATCCGGAAATCGGCGTGCTTTGCGTGAGTGAATTTGACTTACTGTTTGAAAAAGGCGGCGTGAGCGTGCGTTTGGCGGATTATTCTATTTCTAATCCCGGACCGAGTGAATATAGTAAACTTGCCTTTAACATTGCCCGTGAATTAGGACATAAAGTATACGCGAAAATTCAAGCCTGCAATAGCTGGGAATGTTCTTGCGTGCCGTATTTGCCCGTATTCGACCTTGTAAAACGGCATTTGGATAACTTGTCGGCTGTCGGCGTAAACGATTATATGCTGTCTTGGACGTTAGGGGGGTGTCCCGCGCCGAACTTAGGCTTAGTCGCCGCGCATAAGGCGGGAAAATCCCTTGAACAATGGTATAAAGAATACTATGGCGAGAATGCGGAAACCGTGCATAAGGGCGTAAAACGCATTTGCGAAGGGTTTGAGAACTATCCTTTTGCGATTGACCCGTTGTATAACTCTCCGAAAACGCTCGGACCTGCAAACCTTTGGAGTAGGGAACAGGAACATAACACTTCAACAATGACCTGCTATGCCTTTGACGATTACGAAACTTGGCTTACGCCTTATCCTTACGAGATATACGTAGCCTTATTGGAAAAGCTCTTGCAGGGCTGGAAAGAAGGGATTGAAATTTTGAAAACGGCAACGCCTACGGCAAAAACGCAAGAGCTGTTGCTGATGGCGGAAGCGGCGTATATTCATTTCGAAGCGGATTGGTTGCAAACGCGGTATTCGTATTTGAAACGGGA
>CAJGCN010000103.1 GCA_904501815.1 uncultured Clostridia bacterium | reverse complement strand
GATAATCCGTTTGGAATGCGTTCATAAAATACCTCCGTAAAACAAAGCGCGATAACTTCAAAAAAATCGTACGGTTGTTTACTATCTTTATTATACTACATTTTTTATTTTTTTTCAAGGGCATAAGCGAATAATTTTGCAGTTTTTTTGGATTTTTTGCGTGAAATATCGGGAATTTTTGAAAATTCTACCTATTTTATTCTTTCAACACCTTTTAAGTATTATGCGCAACATAGGTATTATGTTATGCAAGGTATAATTATTATGTTTGTCATAGCAAAAAAAATCCCCTACTGCAACAAAAAACAGCATGGGGATTAGGTTATTTTTATAATAAAATTTAATTGTTTCACGATAAAAGTTTCACGTTTGGGCAAGATTTCCTAAAATTTCTTCAAGTTTTGTTTGGAGCCGTACAATACTGTCTTCATTTTCTATTACGTAGTAATTTGCAATTAAATACGATTTGTTTTTATCATAATCAAACTGCGAAGCAATTCGTTTTTTTATTTCATTTTCGTTGATACCGTCGCGAAGCGCAATGCTTTTTATGCGCTTTTCTATAGAACGCAAAACCACGATTACGTTATCAAACTCTAATTGCAAATTCTCTTCAAAAAGCAAAGGCACTTCGGCAAAGACAAGCTTTTCTTTTAAGTTTTGCATACGCTGTTTTAATCTTGTTAAAATATAAGGATGCGCAATCGAATTAAGCTTTTTTAAGGCGCGTTCGTCTGAAAAAACAACGGACGATAACGCCTTTTTATCCAATTCCCCGTTTTTTATTGCAAAAGGAAATTCTCCTTTTAACCTTTCTAAATATTCTTTTTCTTGCGTAATTTCCTTATAAATTTCGTCGCAAGAAAAAACGGGATATCCTTTTTCTTTTAAAATTTTTCCAACGAGCGATTTTCCGCTTCCGATTCCGCCCGTAATCGCAATTTTCATCTTTCCATTCTCCAAACGATTACCGTTTTTGTGAAACATATTTTGTGAAACTTTAAATTATTTTGCCGAATACCAACTCTTTCCAACACCCACTTCGGCGGTTAAAGGTACGTTTAATTTTACGGCGTTTTCCATTTCCGCTTGTAAAATTTCACTCACAGCGTCTTTTTCTTCTATCGGGCAATCAATCATTAGTTCGTCGTGCACCTGTAAAACGAGTTTTGCTTTAAACCCTTCTTTTTTCAAGCGATTATGCACGCCTATCATAGCCATTTTTATAATATCCGCGCTCGTGCCTTGCAAAGGCATATTCATAGCGGCGCGTTCGCCAAAACTTCGAATATTATAATTCGTAGACTTCAGCTCATGGATAATTCTTCTCCGCCCGAACATTGTCGTCGTATACCCGAGTTCTTTCGCACGCTCTATGTTTTTATTCATAAACTCTTTAACTTCGGGATAATTTTCAAAATATTTGTCGATATATTCCTGCGCTTTTTGCGTGGAAATCCCTAAATCTTTCCCTAAACCGAAACCGCTCATTCCATAAATAATGCCGAAATTGACGGCTTTTGCGCTACGGCGCATCTCGGGTGTCACCTTGTCAATCGTCGTTTTCATGACCTGAGAAGCCGTTAAAGCGTGAATATCTTCGTTTTGCTTAAACGCGTTAATTAATGCTTTGCAGCCTGATAAATGCGCTAATAATCTCAATTCAATTTGCGAATAATCGGCATCAAGTAATACGCATCCTTCGCTGGCAATAAACAGTTTTCTAAGTTCTCTGCCTTCTTCCGTTCTAACGGGAATATTTTGCAGGTTAGGATTTGCGCTGGAAAGTCTGCCCGTTTCCGTTTTGATTTGGTGATACGTCGTATGCACCTTACCCTTTTTCACGAGCGGTTTAAACCCGTCAACGTAGGTCGAACTGATTTTTTGGATTTGACGATATCGCAAAATCAAACGCACGATTTCGTGTTCGTCTTTATATTTTTCTAATTCTTCCGCCGTCGTTTTATAAGAACGGGTCGTTTTTGCCTTTTTCATTCCCGCCCCTATTTGAAGCTTTTCAAACAGCACCGCGCCAAGCTTTTGCGTAGAATTGACGTTAAATTTTTCCCCTGCAAGCGCGTAAATCTTTTCCGTCACTTCGTTCATTTCTGCGTTATACCGCAACGAAAGTTCTTGTAAAAATTTCTCGTCAATGCACACGCCACATACTTCCATATCGTACAGCACGATCGAAAGCGGTAATTCCACGTCTTTATACAGCCGTTTTTCGTCTTCGTTTAATTTTCCGTTATAAATTTCCCACAAACGATACACGCCGTACGCAGGATTTTTGATAGGTAAGGTAAAATAATTTAAGCAAAATTCTAGACCGTCGGTGTTCGCAAGACCGTCGGATAAACATTTCATAATAGAAACGTCTTCAAAGGGGGCTAAAAACGCAATTCCAAGCGAAGAAAGTCTATGCCTTAATTCTTTGGAATAATAAGAAATTACCCGCTTTTTTCCTTCAAAAACGGCTTTTAAAAGCGGAATAAACTGATAATCGTAAAACCCTACGTCTAAAAGCCCTACTTTTACAGGACAAGCGTATTCTTGATACTCCAAAACCGCCGTATTCGGTGAAATCGGTTCTTTTAAGAAAAATCGAAATTCGCTTTCCGACCAATGCACGCCTATCACGTCGGCTTTGGAAGAAAGAATTTTTTCCGTCGCTTCTTCCACCGTTGCAGGAATAATTTCGCGTACGGGGGGGTCGCTCAAAGTCATCACTTCGCTTTTTTCTTCTTTCTCGCCCGCAAAGATATTATTCATTGAAACTATACTTTTAAACTCTAATTCTGCGCAACGGTTGCGCACCGCTGTCGGGAACGGCATTTTTAATACGCAATCGCACAGTTCTACGTTGATAGGCACGGATGTGTTAATCGTTGCAAGCTCGTAGGAAAAATAGGCGTTTTGTTTATTTTCGGAAAGACGGCGACCGGTTGCGCCCGTAATTTCCTCGAGATGCGCGTAGATATTATCCAACGAGCCGTAGCTCTCCAACAGCTTATAAGCTGTTTTTTCGCCTATTCCTTCAACTCCGGGAATATGATCGGATTTATCCCCCATTAACGCTTTTAAATCAATAATTTGCTTAGGCGTTAAGGAAATCTCGTCCTTAAAATTCTCTACGCTAAGCTCTAATATATCGCTTACTCCTTTGCGGGTAAAGCATACGTTCGTCTTTTCGTCTACAAGCTGATAAGCATCTCTATCCCCCGTGTAGATATAAGAATGTACGTCGAATTTTTTCGAAAGCGTTCCTATCACGTCGTCTGCTTCGTAGCCCGCAAGCTCGCAAATGGGAATATTCATTTTTTGGAGTAAATCTTTTAAAACGGGAAGCTGAACGACCAAATCTTCGGGCATAGGTTTGCGCCCTGCTTTATATTCTGCGTACGCCTTATGTCGAAAGGTCGGCGCGTGAACGTCGAACGCTACGGCGAGATATTTCGGTTTTTTATCCGCAATAATGCGAAGCATAAGCTTGACAAATCCGAAAACGCCGTTGGTAGGCAAGCCGTCTTTTGTAGTAAAAATGGGAGTTGCGTAGTACGCGCGGTTTAAAAGACTGTTTCCGTCGATAAGCACAAATTTTTCCATAATATTGAGAAATTCCTTATTCTTAGTATATCCATTTTACCACGAAAATAAAAAAAGAGCAAGGAAAAGAGAAAGCTTTTTAAAAGTTCGAAAAAAAGTCTAAAAAAATTCCAAAATGATAGAAAAAACGCTTGCTTTTTTTTTCAGATTATCATATAATAATAAAGCTTTTGAAATTTCCCCTTGCCGAAGTGGTGGAATGGCAGACGCGACGGACTCAAAATCCGTTGTTGGTGACAACGTGTGGGTTCAAGTCCCACCTTCGGCACCAAAAACACCCTGTTTGAATAAAACAGGGTGTTTTTTCGTATAAAGAAACAAATGCGTGCGAGAAGCGCGCACTTGTTTCTTTATACAGTAAAAAGTGGCAAGAGTTATTTCTCTTAGCCACTTTTTATTCTCTTTAATAATATTTAATCGTTCTTTCGGCAGTTTTGGTTTGCTTGGGCGGAATTTGTTCAATCCCCGCTTTTTGAGAAAATTCTATCAGTTCTTCCCCAACTTTGTCGGGCAAATTTTGCCAAGACTCGATACAAATCATTTCCGCGCCGTGCGGTCGCCATAACAAAAGATTTTTAAAGCCTTTAAAGTTAATTTCCGCAAGCTTTTCGCCTTGTTTTGATTTTAAACAAACCATTTCTGAATGAATATTCCCGAAAATTAAGGTTCTTCCCTCTTGTAAAAAATCCCCAACTATTGTATAATAGTCCCCGTAAATATCCACGGAGGTGAAAATATGAAATTTAACATAATCCCCGAGCCACTC
>CAJGCN010000102.1 GCA_904501815.1 uncultured Clostridia bacterium | reverse complement strand
CGCCGTTCAAGGAATCTTTGGATACGGTTAAACTGCACGCCGTTAAGGTAATTTCACGTTTACTTACGTATAAAGAGCCGTAATCGCCTGCGATTTTATAATAATAGCTGACGTCGTTGCCCTGTTCGTCTACGATTACGATCTTCATAACGTTGGTGCTCGTACCCTCCGTCGTTCTCGAAACGTACGAGATTTTACCGATTTTATGCCCGTCGAGCAATTGACCGAATAAGGTATAGTCTTTGCAAATAAGCGGTGTACCGTCGTAGACTTTTGATGCCGAGCGTGTTTTTACCGTTAATTCACGGTCGTAAACGTGCAACCTGCCTTCGGCAAACTGTATTTCAATGCCCAGCTCCGCCCATTGTTCTTGGGGAATTTCTACGCCGTCTTTATCATAAAGAGTGAAGCTGACAATTTTACTTTTACCGTAGCCGATAGCTGTTTGTTCGCCTTCTACCACCGCCGTATAAGTATACCCCTGCTCTTTTAGTTTTTCAAACCCGCTGAGCTTGTTTTGCGCTACGAGCGGAGTGCCGTCGTGTTTATGATACAGCGTAATCGGGAACAAAGTCGTTTTCGTTAAAATTTCGTTTTCTTCCGTTTCTTCTTCCACTTCTTCGTCGGGTTTGGGAAGCGGTTTCGGAAGGGAAGGATTGCTTTCTCCGCCACCGCCGTCGCCTTCGCCAGAACCCGTCACTTCTAACATAACCCAGCCGAGTCCGTCAAGGTAGATTTCCACCCAAGCGTGCGCTTGTTTGCCAAGAACGTAGGTCGTTTGCCCCGCTATCGTTTCAGCGGAAAAGCCCGTCACGTATCTTGCAGGCACGCCGAGCGCACGGAACAGCATAGTTGCGGACGTTGCGTAATGCCGACAAACGCCTTGTTTATACAGCGTTAAAAATTCAACCGCAGGGTCGCTACTCGTATCTAATCCCGTAGGATAATTTTTAGTATAATACGCTGACTCTTGAATAAATTTAGCTATTCTCAAATAGAAATACGGATCGTCTTTCGTAAAGCCCTGCTCTTGGATTATTTTATCCATTGCCGTTTTCGTGGAAGCGGGGATTTGCAAATATCTATCCGTTCTGTATACGTAGCTCCGATAAGCAAGCTCTTGTTCGGAATACGCACTTACGGAAGCGTTTAAAAGAGTTTCTCCGATATCCGATAAGAAATAATAATAGCAGTAATTTAAGCTATATTCCGATTGATCGCCAGCATAGCCTATATCGCTCGTTTGAACTTTGTAGTTTGCTCCGCTCGTTGCCGTGAAATAAGGCAAGAAATACCCGCCGTACAACGTTTTCACCGTCATAGTATGCTCTTGCGCGCCCGTGCTTTGAAGCGCAAAGCTCGTGAGATAGTTCATAGAATACGTACCGTCTAAAAGTTGTGCGTATTCCCACGAAGCGTTATAATTCCAATCTTCCGCACCTAAATATTCAGCATAGCTGAACTGACGAAGATATACGGGCGAAGTGTAGTTTGCCGTTAATTCCAACAATACCGTTTGATCCATCTCAGGGGTATTTTTACCGTCTAAGCCCCCGCCGGGAGTATTTAAGTTTATTTTTGGTTCTCCGTTTTGATTTTCGTCTTCTTCGTCTTCTTCCTGTCCGTCGTCGGGATTAGTTGCTTGCGCGGGATGAACGACTAATTTCCCTACTTTCTTGCCGATTTCGTAGTTTGCCGTCATTTCACCCTGTGCGCTTTGAATTACGACAAGTCCAATCTCATTATCCGATTCGCCAGGCATAGTTTGCGACCCGTCAATCATAACGGTTTCAAAAGAATGTCCGCTCAATAAACTACCGTAAATAATCTGATAGGTATTTTTCGTGAGCGCCGTGCCGTCGTACGTTTGTTCTGCTGATCCTGCTTGAAGGACTATTCGACGGGGATTGATAATAAATTTACCATTACGCTCAACGATTTCGTAATTTGCCGTTTTATCGGTATTTGAAAGGGTATCGACCACTTTCCAATCGTCGTTTACGAAAATCTCGTAATTCCCTGCGTTCGTGCCGTGCCCCGTCACCGTGCAGGAAAAGGCGTGATTTTCTACAAGCTCTGAGTGCAAAAGATAACCGTCGTTATTCGCAAACTGCTCAACGCCGTTATACACGACGGTTTGCGTAATCGTTTCCACGTTAATTTTCTTTTTTACAATAACGATTTTTCCAAGATTTTTCGTTAATGCGTAGTTATTCGTTTCGTCGCCGTTCGCGCTTGAAACCGACCAACTTGCAATTTCATTCGTATACGTCCCTACGTCCGTACCCCGTCCGTTAACGACTACGCTAATCGTATGCCCTTCAAGAAGGGGAGTAGAAGAAGCCAACGTCCAGTCGTCTTCCGAAGCCGAATGTTCTTGCCCGTCGTATTCGATATTCGGCTTGTTAGCCGTTTCAACGGTAATCGGGCGTTTATTGACCTTTAAAACCCCCAGCGTTTCCACGATTTTATAGTTATCCGAAACGACTTGGTGCGCTTGATTATACACGATTGCCGTAAAGGTATTTTTTCCTTCGCCTGCGCTGATTTGCGCACCCGTCGTGCGAACTTCCACGTAATCGTCCCCGACAAGGTCGGTTTCCGTCACTTCGTAGTCTTCGCTTATCAACGCTTCGCCGTCGTAAGTTTTCTCGTTTGAGCCCGTTGAAATATGCAAGGGCTTGGGGCTTACTTTCAGCGTGCCTAAACGGCTTTCGTCGAGTTTATAGTTTGCCGTTTTGTCTACGCCGTTGAAAAAGACTTGAAAGCTTACGGTATTTTTACTGTTTCCCACATCCGTCTGCTCGCCCGTCACGATAACCGTAGGCTCGTGTTCTTCAATCAAGCCCGTCATTTCCGTCGGGTCTTCAATTTTGTATCCGCTTACTTTAAACGCTTCCCCGTTGTATTCTTGTTCCCCGCTATCCGTTTGTATGATAATCGGACGGGGTTGAATGGATAACGTGCCGTATTGATAAGTAAATTTATAATTCTCCGTCAAATCCGTTCCGTCTTCGGCGGACACGGAAGCAACTCCTTCATTTTTCACTTTTCCCACGTCAGGATCGGACGTTTCAAAAGTCATTGCGAGAAATTGTCCTTCAACGAGTTCGCCTGCAGAAATTTCCCAGCTTTCACCCTGCACGGTAGAAACTTCGATTACTTTCCCGTCGTAAATTTTTTCTTCGTCAAAGGTACGTATGGACATCTCGCGCGGTAAAACAACGAGTTCCCCCGTTTCATACGTAAACGTATAGTTTGCGCTCACGTCCGTTTCCCCCGCAAAAACGGTTGCCACGAAAGTATTTTTTGATTTTCCTACGTTCACGGGCGAAGCAAACTCTTTTGAGCCGAGCGTTTGCCCTTCTACCAACCCGCCTTCTACGATTTCAACGCCCGTATCGACGACCAACGCCGTACCGTCGTAGGTCTTTTCCCCGTCTGCCGATTTGACCGTCAGCGGTCGTTTATCAACCGTCAAGGTTGCGCCGTGCGTGGTGATATCGTAGTTAAAAGAAACGTCTTTCCCGTTTCTATCGCGAACGACGGCATCCAACGCCGAAGCACCCGTTCCCGCATCCGTTTGCGAACCAAGATACTTGACTTCAATAGCGTGAGAATTGATAATTTCACCGCCCGTAATCGTATATTCGTTCGCCGTCAACGGCGTGCCGTCGTAGACTTTCGAAGCGTTCGTCGCCGTTAAATCTAAGCGTTTTTTTGCAACGGATAAAACGCCGGGCTGATATTCGATTACGTATTCTTTAGAAACGTCTGCACCGCCCGCATCAACAATCGTTGCCGCTAAATAGTTTGCATCCGTTCCTACGTCGGTTAAGCTCCCGCTAACCACGACTTTGGCTTTATGACCGTCTTTGAGTTTTCCTTTGACAATCGACCATTCTTCGCAAACAAGCGCCGTGCCGTCGTAGACCTTTTCTTTGGACTCGGATGCAAACACGATTTTCGTTTGTTCTACTTCAATCACCCCGCCTGCGAGTAAGCCGAAATAAACGCCGAGCGTGCCGACGATTCCGATAACGAGCGAACCGATTATATAAATAAGTTTCGTTTTCATCTAAGTGTTGCTCCTTTCGACTTTTCCGCTTTAAGCGTTTTTCTCCAAACGGCGAATCACCGCTTTGCAAAGTTTCATTTTATCTTCCCCAAACAGTTCGTCTAAACGGTTGCAAAATCCTTCCGCTGCGTTCCGTACGTATACGGGGTTTTGCATTTCTAGCTTTCTCATGACTTTCTTTGATAAAATATCGTCTAACGCTTCCAACTCTTCCCCCCCGCACGCTACGAATACCGGTATATACGTTTTAATTTGCTTCATAATTCTGTTCCCGAACGTCAGTTGGAAATTCTCTATCAAATATTTATCTAATTCTTCTAATCT
>CAJGCN010000101.1 GCA_904501815.1 uncultured Clostridia bacterium | reverse complement strand
CAACTTGTTGCAGTTTGCGACGGCGAAGTTACGGCAGATTCCGTAAACGCTGCTATGAAAGCGGCTGCATCCGCATCCTTTGGTTACACCGAAGAAGAAATCGTATCTTCCGACGTAATCGGTATCACGTACGGTTCGCTTTTCGATGCTACGCAAACGAAGTGCATGCCTATGGGCGACGGCACGACGCTTGTAAAAGTTGTTTCTTGGTATGACAACGAAAACTCCTACACGAGCCAAATGGTTAGAACGATTAAATATTTCGCAGAACTTTAATCGAATAACAAACTGAAAACGAATAACCCCTCCGAATACTCGGAGGGGTTTAGTTTTTGTTGCAAGCCCTTTTCGCCCTTTGGGCGATTGTGCAATCAAAGATTGCAAGATAGCGCAACCTACGGTTGCTTTACTTTGGCATAAATATGCGGGGCTTCGCCCCTGCGCCCCACAAGGGGATAATCCCCTTGACCCTTAATATTTTTTAGATTGTCTATAAAAGATTTAATCGGCTTTAACAAGCACGAGCGTTGAGTTATTGTCTTCGTCGCTACCAGCGATTTCTACCGTTTGGCAGTCGCAAAAAATAGTTTGCGTGTTGCCATTTAAGGTGATAGAAACGTGCGTGTCGTCTACTTTTACCCAAGTACCGTTTGAAGACATAGGGCCGTTTTGTGTGATAACGGTAAACGTCGCCGTTTGGTCTTCGTTTAACGTTAATACGTAGGAATTTTTCGCTAACGTAATATTGTTATACTCAGAGCCGATAGGATACGAGCTTTTCCCGTCGCCCGTTTCGACGTCTATACGGAAGAAATAATACGTTCCAACGGGAGTTTTTGCCGCTTCTTTAAGTTCTGCTTCCGTTGGAACGGGGACGGCGGTAAGGTTCACGCTTCCGTCTTTTGCGTTAAAGTTAATCGTTGCTTTTTTGCCTACGTTTGATTGTAAGAAAGCCGTCAACTGTTGGTTTTCGGAGAACGTAGAAAAGTTTTCCCCGATAAATCCCGTGCCTGCTTTTGCTTCCGTAATCGTGATTTCAACGGACGAAACGCTGTTTTCGGTCGTTGCCGTAGGGATTTGATATTCAAAGGAATACCGTACGATATACGCCCCCTGTCTTAACGTGAGCGTACCTTCGCCCGGAGCGGTAAAATCGTATACGTAGTTATCGCCGACTTCTTTTTCCGAAACGCCGAAGTAAAGAGAATATTCGTTTTCTTCACCCATAGGCGCAAATACGTAGTAAATCGTGGTTGCATCAGCGGGAAGTTTAATAACACTTGCCGTGTCGCTAAGCGAAAGGTCGATAGCAACCGTTGAATCAACGTCGATTTTTGCCATAGGCAAATCGGCTACGAAATCTGCATCTAAATCAAAATCAAAGGCGGAAAGCGCAAAGTCGTTAAAGGAAATTTTCATAGATTCCTTTAATTCGTCAACCGTGATGCCTTTTATGAGATTTACGTATTCCCCAACACCCATTTGCTCCAGCGTGACGTTATAAATAGGTTTGATGCTTTCAATGAGTTGCGCAAAAGGCGAAACTTGCGTTTGAGAAAGGTCGGGGGCGGGAAGTATGCTCATCGTCGGCTCTACGCTTTCTTCGTTGCTTGACATAATCAACGTGATGATTTGGTCGAGCGTGAGAGCTTCGTAAGGTTTAATTAAGTTGTCGATATTTAAAGCTTTGATTGCCGAAAGGTCGATAAAGTCTTGGAATTTATTTAATACGAACGCGATATCTTCTTGCGCGAGCAGAGCGTTTTTCAAATCGTTTACGCCTTTCCCCGTCGCTTCTTTTACCCAATCGTCAACCGATTTATAGACTTCTCCAAGCGTAAGACTGCCTTTGGTGGCAAGGTCGTCGAGAATTTTTTCGAGCGTAATGTCGAGCCCTTCTTTCTTCATAACGCTGTTGAAATAATCCTTGAACGTCATCTTTAAGTCAAGGTTTTTATATTCTGCGAGAATTTCGTTAATCGGCGTTTTTAAATCCGTATCAAACTTTAAGGCGTTATTTTCTACCGTGCAAACGCCGTCGAATACTTTTCCGATAAGATTTTTAATAACGGTCAATTCGTCTTCGCCTACGTTTCCAACTGTGGCGCTCGATTTGCCGAGATAAGAATCCAACGTCTCGGAAAGCATATCGTAATAATAGGTTTGTTCGAAGGGCATAGACGTTTTTACCCAAGCTTGATAATTCGGCTCGTAAAGATAGCCGTACCCGTCGATAAGATAGGCGCGGATAGAAAGCTTATCGATAGTTTCCTGCGGTTCTTCGTCTGCTATGAATTTTCTAGAATAGTCGTAGGCGATTTCTAAGCCCATATCGTAGCCGTCGGCGGTTTTTACGGCTTTGAACGTTCCTTCTAAATCAAGCGTCAAAGACGTTGTTTCGTCCGAACCGTAATTTTCCGTGCCTTGTACGCCGAATTGTTTATCGGTCAAAGAATATTTGACGTCTGCGTCGATATCGAGTTCAATCGTCGCGGCGTTTTGCACGGCTTCGATTGCGCCGTCTATGTATTTTTTACCCGTGCTTTGCGCGGACGGGGCAAGCAAATTTCCTACGAATTCACCGACGGCATCTTGAAGCTTTTCGTTTGCAATTTCGCTTTGCGTAGGCTCGTCTTTTGGTTTGTTATTCTTTTTATTGCTTGAATCTCCGCAGGCGACGAAAGAAATGCCCAGCGTAAGGCTTAATAATAACGTTGCGAGTTTTTTGAATTTTTTCATAGCTACTCCGATTACGTCTGTTGGATTTTTCCGAAAGTTATCTATTTTCGGCAAGGGAACGCACTTATTCTATATACATTATAACACACGCGCGCGGAATTTGTCAACGGTTTGATTAAATTTTCTCGGGCTTTATACATTCCCCCGTCGCTGCGCTTTGGAAAATTACGAAAAATCCCTTTTGATTTTCAAAAGGCGTGGCGGGCACGAATACGCAAATTTCCGCAATTTCTTCAGGTGGGGAAACGCCGTTTTCCGTCGGGAGCGCGTAGCATACGTATTTGGCTTTCCAATCGTCGTAGATAACCCCAACGAGTTGTTCGCCCGTTTGGTTTTCGGCGGGAATACGCACCCATTCGCTTGACGGGAACGTGTTTTTTAAGCGTTCGTCTTTTTCATAACGCTGAAAAAGCTCGTCGATTTCGGCTTTGACGGAAAGATAGTATCCGTCTGGGTCTTGCGCGAACGGGCGGAGTACGCGAGAATCATCTCCATCTTCTTCAACGTTTGTTTCTTGTTCTTGCGTTTTTGCTTGATCGTTGCTTTCAACGTCATCATCGTCGCTATTTTTTTGATCCGTAGTCCGTTCATTTTCTTGTGCTTCCTTTTGATAATAATTTACATTTGCGACTTCTTCGTCGTCGTACTCGTTTTTGTTTGCGGTTGTTTGCGTTTGCTCGGGGGCAGGGGGTGATTTTTGAGTTAATTGCTCGTTTGATTGCGTATTGTCGGAAGTGGCGGATGCGGTTGCGAAATGCGTTTCGCGCGGTTTTTCTTCTCCAAGCGCGTCGGCAACGAGCGCGCGCCAGTCGTAAATTTTATCCCCGTTTGCGCCGTAAGCAATCGGATAAATCCCGTTTTTGACGAAACAAATCACTCCGCAAAACCCGCGCGAGATATCCAAAGCGGTGATGATATTAAATAAGCTTTTTCCGCGCAAAGGGAGCATTTCCGTTCTTCCCTTATCGTCGGCAATTAAGCAATAATACTCCCCTGACGACAGCGGTGCGAAATTAATCACCGACACTTCGATTGCGAGATTTTTTCCGTATTGTTCAAGCTTAATAAGCCCCGTCAACGCCTTTCCGTCCCCTGAAAAGCCTTGTTTAATCTGCCGTAGAATACACATTTTTTTTACGTAGTTCATTCTTTTATACTCCGTTTATAGTTTCGTGAGCTCTGCACACGCCCGCAAGGGACAACGTCCCTTGACCCTTGTAAAAGGGGTTTCTGGATTTCCTGATAGGGAAACAATCGTTTTTCCCGTTAGGGATAGCGTTTATTCTATCATACGCGCAGGGGAGTAGTGGAAAAAAGGTTTTTTTGGCGGGGGATAGGATTTTTCGTCGAAAGCGGGAAAAGGATAAATTTTTTCATTAAAAGGATTGACCTTGCGCGATTTTTTTTGTATAATGGTGCTATGAAAAAATACGAAAAGGATAAAATAAAAAGGGGCGCGGGAAAGGGCAGAAAAACCTTAAGAGTGATTACCACGATTCTTTGGCTTTTTACTGCAACGTTTATCGTGTATAACGGCGTTTCGAGCGGGGAAAGCTCCACTGCGCAAAGTAGCGGGGTTGTCGGGGCGGTGCAAGCCGTCGTCGGCGTGTTTGCGCCCGATTCGTGGATTGCAGGCGCGGAAGGCGAAAATTTGCAAATTTTGCACGATTACGTGCGAACGACGGCGCATTTTTTAGAGTATTGCTTGCTTGGCGCGTT
>CAJGCN010000100.1 GCA_904501815.1 uncultured Clostridia bacterium | reverse complement strand
GCCGACTTTTCTACCTGTTCGCGGGTTAAAAGCTCCGCGCCGAGCGCAACTAATTCTTTACAGTTTTTCTCCACGACGCCACTTTGTACGTCGTCGTAAATATACGTTTTGGCTTTGCGTTTTAATAAAAACTCCGCCGCCGCTTTTCCCGAACGGGAAAGTCCTAACACGAAAAACGCCTGTCTTACGGGATACATACTTCTCTCCTTTTACCGAATATTTTTATAGCGCGGTGGCAATACAAAGCACCGCCGTTAGCAAGCTGATAACAAAATACGCGTAAGCAATTTTGCTTTCCGAATACCCTTTTTGCTGAAAGTGATGATGCACGGGCGACATTAAAAAAATTCGTTTCCCGCCCGTTGCTTTATAGTATATTACTTGCAATACGACGCTTATGACGGTAAACACGAAAACGACGCCGATAACGAGAATATACAAGGCGTTGCCCGTAAAGGAAGCGATTGCGGCGGCAAACCCGCCGAGCGATAACGAGCCCGTATCCCCCATAAATACCGAAGCTTTGGGCGAGTTGAACACGAGATAGGCAAGGAGCGCGCCGACCAAGCAAAAGCACACCACCGCCGATACGCCGTCTTTCGAACGCAACAAAGACAATACGCCTAACCCCGCAAAAAAAGGCGCGCAAGAGCCTGCCGCTAAGCCGTCGAGCCCGTCCGTTAAATTGACTGCGTTGACCGTTGCAAGGAAACAAAAAACGGTAAGCGGTATCGTCCAAAAACCGATATCAAAGGAAAGGGAAGTAAACGGCAGAAATAAAACGGTTGCGCCGAAACGATAAGAAAACCAACCCGCAAAACCCGCTACTATACATTGAAACCCGAATTTTTGATAGACTTTTAAACCCAAATTTTCCTTGTGTTTTTTCTTTAATAAATCGTCTAAAAGCCCCACGAGCATATACGATAGCCCGATAACGAGCACGGCGATAAACCGTCTGTCGAACGCAGGCGAAAACAAACAAGCGGCGATACAGGCTGCGAGAATAAACGCCAGCCCGCCCATCGTCGGCGTACCGCTTTTTTCTTTATGTTCTTTGACGTAGGATAAAATATTTTGCCCCGCTTTGATTTTTCTAAGTAGCGGAATTAACGATAAGCAAAACAGGAAAGATATAGCGAATGCGACCAGCGCAGACCATAAATACAGTTTCATAGCGTTCAAAAGGTACGCGCGCACTTATAAGAAAGGATTTTCGCGCTTTTGCTCCATAGTTTTTTTGATTATATCATTGTCGTTAAAAAAGTATTTTATACCCATAATCTCTTGATATTCTTCCCCGCCCTTCCCCGCTACGAGCAAAATATCCCCTTTACCGAGCAGGTCGAGCGCGTAGTCAATCGCCTTTTCCCGATCAGGAACGACGACGTAGTTTTTCGAAAAACGGCGGTAGCCCTTTTCGATATCCGCTATGATATCGAGCGGGTCTTCGTAGCGCGGGTTATCCGAGCTTAACACGCCAAAGTCGGCTTTTTTCGCAACCGTTTCGCCCATTAACGGGCGTTTGCTTTGGTCGCGGTTGCCCCCGCAACCGAATAAGCAAATCAATTTGCCTTTACAATGTTTTTTAAGAGAAGAAAGGGATTTCTCCAAACCGTCGGGCGTATGCGCAAAATCTACGAAAATATCCCCGCCGTGAAAGCGTTCGATAAGCTCCAACCGCCCCGCCACCGTGCCTACGTTTTCCAACCCTTTTTTTATCGCGCTCATACAAACGCCAAGTTCGCGCGCGCAAGCGGCGGTGGCAAGGGCGTTATATACGTTGTGTTTTCCCGTCATAGGCAAGGAAACCCGACAAAGCTCGTCGGATAAATTCAGCATAAATTCCGAGCCGTACAAACCTTCCGACGTAATTACCGCAAAGGATTCAGCAGGAGAATCGACGGCGTAAACGGCTACGGGCGTTTTACGGGTTTTTATAAATTCCCGCCCCGTCGGGTCGTCGCCGTTAATCACCGCAAGCGGACAAACGTTATCTTCGAACAGCTTGGCTTTCGCCCGCGCGTACTTTTGCATACTCCCGAAAAAATCCAAATGGTCTTGGCTCAGGTTGGTAAATACGCAAGCGGCAAAGGTCATTCCCAACGTTTTTTGATAATGCAAGGCGTGCGCGGAAACTTCCATTACGACGTATTCCACCCCGTCCGAGCGCATATCTGATAAAATTTCCTGCAAGAAAATGGGGTCGGGCGTGGTAAGTTCGGGAGCAATTTTCTTTTTCCCGTATAAAACGCCGAGCGTACCGATTATCCCCGTGCGTTTACCCGCTTCTTTGAATACCGAAGCGAGCATATATGCCGTCGTCGTTTTGCCGTTCGTACCCGTAATCGCGACAATTTTTAAATCTTGGGAAGGGTTGCCGTAAAAGGCGCAAGCAAGCAAACTCATTGCCGAACGGGTATTTTCCACTACGATTTGCGGAATAGGCAAATCGAGCAAATATTCCACCACGAGCGCAACTGCGCCCCGCTCCGTTGCTTCCTTTGCGTAGCGGTGAGAATCGACCGCCCCGCCCGTCAAACAAAAAAACAAATCCCCGTCTTTCGTCAATCGGCTGTCCGCCGAAAGACCTTTCACTTCTATTCCCGCCAAATTCCCTACGTTTACAGCGTGGAGAGTTTTCACGGCTATCCCGTCGATTAGCTTGGATAATCTCATTATTTGCCCCCTGTTTCGTCTTTTTACTATTATATTCAGACAAGCGTGGCAGTATGTTTTAAACGCAAGAAAAAGCGCGTAAAAAATCCCGCTTCGCTTTCGCTTAGCAGGATTAACCGTTTATGAAATTGCTTTTATATTTTTTAAATTGATTATACCTTGAAAGATTTCCCCTGCAACGGGTGCGGCAACGACACTTCCGTAGTACGCGCCTTTGGGTTCGTCCACGATAACGAGTGCGAGATATTTTGGCTTATCGGCAGGAAAAAAACCAACGAACGACGAAACGTATTTCCCCTGCGCAATCCTTCCGTCTTCGTATTTTTGCGCCGTACCTGTTTTATATGTAGGTTGTGTAATAAAATTAATTTAGCCTCAAAAAACTAGCGCATTAAGGCAATAAAAAACCCTATACGTATTATATACAAATATAATAAAATACAGGGTTTCAATTTTTATATTAAGTTTTGTCGAATCAAATTACATTATGTCTTATGCAAAATGCTGCGTAAAGCGGAATTGATTTTATACCGTTTTCAAATCCGAAATTCTTCGTTGATAATCGAATTGAATATACTGGAGCATATTTGCTTGTATAAACAGATAAACTTCTTGAACGAGTATTATCTGATGATTTCACCTCAATCGGTATAATTTCCTCATTAATTCTTGCGATAAAGTCTATTTCTGCTTGATTTCCGCTGGTCCAATAATATAAATCAAATCCGTTGCTCGTAAATTGATTAAATACGTAATTTTCAGTTAAACCACCTTTAAAATTATATAATAATGGATTATCTCGCTGAATATCGTCATAATGCAAATCTTGACTTGCCCCACAAAGCCCAACGTCATTCATATAAAACTTAAAGTCCGATAATGACCTATAAGCGTTTAACGGCAATGCGATTTGTTCTATACGATACAACTGACTTGCAACACCCGCCAAACACAACCACTCTATTGCGCTTTCAAATTCAGAAGCACGACCACCTGATTTTACATACTTATATTGAAACTTTTTATTTTCTTTCGCAAGTTGGGTACTAATATTTTTATAAATAATCTTAGTCTTTGGTATTTCAGATTGTTTATTATATTTCCCCATATCGTTTTGATACGACTCCAAAATGGTTTGCTGAGAAATTCTAACCATTTCTGGATTTTTATTCTTGATGTAATTTTCAACTACTTCTGGCATACCACCAACGAATAAATACTCTTTATAATAATCAAGCGCACGTTCGTGGAAAAGCGTATCTAATGGTGTATCGCTTGCGTAACAACCTTTAATCCGCCCTACTAAATACTCTTCGCCGTTTGCAAGTAAGTATTCTTCAAAATCCATTGGATACATTGTTAAAAATTGAACTTTCCCAACTGGGAATGAAAAATTGCCACGATTTACAGAAACACCTAATAAAGAACCAAGTGCAATGATATGATACTCGTTTGCTTCTTCGTTGAAATATTTTAATGAAGTGATTGCTTGTGGACAAGCCTGAATTTCATCAAAAATAATCAAAGTTTGTTTCGGCAAAATTTCCTTGCGTTTATAATTCGCCAACTTACGAATTATATTTTCAGGATTTAAGTCGGTAAAGAAATCTTCTAATCCCTTTTCTTTCTCAAAATTACAATAAATATAATTTTGATACTCTTTGCCTGCAAAATAATTGACTATATACGTTTTACCTACTTGTCTTGCCCCCTGCAAAATTAACGGCTTGCGAGCATCATTATTCTTCCATTCCAATAAATCTTTATAAATTTTACGTTCCATAATAATCCT
>CAJGCN010000099.1 GCA_904501815.1 uncultured Clostridia bacterium | reverse complement strand
CACAACAAATCAAGCTCAACAGGCAAAGCACGAAAAAGAACGCGCAACCGCCCGTCATGCGAATATGTACCGTTTTTTCTACTTGCGAAATTTGTGCGTAGTTAATCGCGTCCGTTTGCTCCGAGCGTTCCCAAAGCATTTTTTTATTCGTGATATACAGCGTTTCTTGTCCCCCGCAGTCCGTTTGATAGCGGAAGGCTTTTTCCATACTTTCCCCCAGCGATATTTGCATAAACTACCCCTTTTTGGTTTATTTTTCTATATTATACAACGATTTACGCCCTTTCGTCAACTTTTTTTAAGCTTTTTCCCGCGTTTTTTCAAAAATCGCTCTATCCCTTACGCCGTAAGCTCTAAACGCAATTTTTATCAACGAAAATAACCCCTTTTTTTGCCCCTTTTCAAAAAAATTTTAAAAAAATTAAAAAAATTTTCCAAAAAACCCTTGACAAATTAAAATTTTATGCTATAATAGAAGTACAAAAGGAAAGGAAATAACAAAAAATGTGAACGCCTTTCAAATATTATAGGAGTACGGACCAATGAACGACTAACAGCCTACGGGCGATTTGGCAGAAGAGAATACGGTTAAAGGAGGTAGGAAAAGGTATGATTCCTTACAGTTTAACGAAAATCCACTTTAACAAGAAAAATCTTATTAGGAGTAATCCGATGCACAAATAAAAGTCGAGCCGACGGCATTCGGCAGGAAGCCACAGGGACGTGGCAAGAACTAAATAACGTTAAAGGAGGTACGAAAAGGGATGATTCCTTACAGTTCGGTTTACGGGTACTTTAACAAAGAAGGAAAAGAGAGGTAAGCTCCAATGAACAGTTCAAAGGTAGGATCGGTAAAATAAGAATAGCCCGCTAATTTAGATAAGGCGATACGTTCGCCGTGAAGTGAAGTTCAAAACAGGCGGAGTTTTTAAGCAAACGATTCTTACAACTAAATAGTAAGCAATTCCCCTACGGTTAATTCCGCAGGGGTTTTCTTTTCGTTGACTTTTCTTAAAAAAAGGTGTATACTCTTTTTAAGTCAAGGAGAAATTATGATTTTTAATTACCATACGCATACGTCGCGGTGTAATCACGCAAACGGCTTAGATAGGGAATATATCGAAAAGGCAATCGAGCGGGGAATACAAACGCTCGGCTTTTCCGACCACGCGCCCTACGATTTCCCGTTCGACGGGTATTATTCGCATTTCCGTATGAAAAAATCCGAAGCGGAAGAATATACGAAAAGTATTCGGGCTTTACAAAAAGAATACGAAAAGGATATTCGTATTTTATGCGGGTTCGAACTGGAATATTATCCCCTTTATCACGCGCGGGAAATGCAATTTTTAAAGCAATTTAGCCCTGATTATTTGATTTTAGGACAGCATTTCGTCGGCAACGAGCCAAACGGAAAAACGGTACGCGCTAATCAAGAAGACTACGTTTCGCAAGTGATAGAAGGCTTACGGACGGGTGATTTTTTATACCTTGCGCACCCCGACATATCGGGTTTCGAGGGCGACGAACAAGCGATTTTACAAGCCTACCGCCGACTTTGCGAAGGTGCGAAAGAACGGAATATTCCGCTTGAACTTAATTTATTAGGGATACGCGAAAAGCGTTGGTATCCCGACGAGCGGTTTTGGAAAATCGCAGGCGAAGTGGGAAACGAAGTTATTCTTGGTACGGACGCGCACGCGCCCGAACAATTCCTACACTACGCCGACGAACAAACCGCGCTTTCGATTGTAAAAAAATACAACTTAAAACTTATGGAAAAAAGCCCCCTTGTATAAAGGGCGCTTTTTGTTTTGTTTGAAGTCCCCTTTGACAAGGGGCAAGGGGAGTATCCCTTTTTGTTATAGGAAGTCCAGAAACTCAGTTTCTGGTGGGGTGCAGGGGTGAAACCCCGCATATCTAAGCCCAAGTTAAGCAACCGTAGGTTGCGCTATTTTCGTGGCTTTGCCACGCACTCGCCCGTTGGGCGAAATAGATTGTCGCAGTCGCTTACGCTCCTTCACAATGACACGATAACAGTCATTGCGAGCGAAACGAAGTGGAGCGCGGCAATCTAACGGAAAGCAAAGCTTTCCTATTCAGGGTACTCTATTTCGCCTAACGGCGACTTTTGCCAAAGGAGCGTAAAGGCTCTGCCTTTACAATCCGCAAGGGACGTTATCCCTTGACCCTTATAGGGAGTTTCTGGACTTGTGTCAAGAGCTTTGGCTAAACTTATTCTTCCCCGACAGCGAGCTTGCGGAGGAGTTTTTTATCACGAACGACTGCGCCTGCCCCTAAAATCGTGGCGAATTGCGGTTCGTCGCAAACGCGAATACGCATATCTAATTTCCTCGCGATATATTCCGCTACGAAGGGGATTTTTAACACCCCGCCCGAAAGATATACTCCGTTTTGGTTGACCGTCGCCGCTACTTCTGCGGGTAATTTTTTCAATACCAACGAAGCGTATTCTAAAATTTTATCAATATACACGCGAATACATTCGGCAATATCTTGCGCTTGCACGCTGACCGAAGCGGGGTGATACGCCGCCACCGAACTGCCTTCCGCGACCGTTGCCCCGCGCGCGTTTTGCGAAAGCGAGCCGATTTCGTTTTTAATGCGTTCTGCCGTCAACGCGCCGATATGCAAGCCTTTCGTGCGCGCGATTTTAGAAATAATATTCGCATCCATATTATTTCCGCCTAAATTCATAGACAGCCCTGCGATTATCCCGTCGAAAGAAACGACGGCAATATTCGTAATCCCCCCGCCGATATTGATAGAAAAAACGGGGTTAGAATCGCTTAACACGGCGTCGCCGCCCAACGTGGCAAGATAGGGCGTTTCAATCAAACAAGCGTGTTTTACGCCACATTCTTCGGCAAGTTCGCGATAATCTGCCAGCAGTTCCGCAGAAGCCCCGCAAGGGACGTTAAAAACTACTTCCGAGCGTTTGAGCGCAATCGAAGACACCCCTATTCTCGCTAAAAATTCTTTGAGCATCACCGCCGCCAGCCGTCCGTCGACGATTTGCCCTTCGTAGACGGGAAAAACGATACTCGTATATTCCGCCGTTTTCCCGATTAGCTTTTTGGCTTGTTTTCCAACCGCTTTAATTTCCCGTTCTTCGCCCGAAACCGCCACGCAAGACGGCTCTACGAGCACGATCCCGTTGCCCGTGTCCGCGCGGTAAATTTTCGTCATCGTCGAACCTAAATCAATCGCAAGTTTTATCATACCTGTTCTCCCGCTTTTTCAAAACGCTTTTTTTCTATCTTTTGCACGGCTTTTTTACAACGCTCTACGGGCAAGCCCACCACGTTTGAATAACTGCCTTTAATTTCTTTTACCAAACCGCCGTCCTGTATGCCGTACGCCCCCGCTTTATCCATCGGAGAACCGCCTGCAACGTAGTTTTTTATCCATTCTTCGCTCAATTCGTGAAAATATACCGCCGTTTTCTCCGCGAACGTTTTTAAGCGCGTTTTGCCCTTTTTCGTGCAAGCAAAGCATACCCCCGTCCACACGTAATGTTTTCTTCCCGACAGGCTTTTTAACATACGCTCCGCATCCGCTTCGTCTGCGGGTTTTCCTAAAATTTTTTTACCGAGCGCAACTACCGTGTCTGAGCCGACGACGATTTTTCCTTCGTTTTCAGGGCGCAAAGAAACTTCTTTCGCTTTGCGCGCGGACAGCATTTTTACGAGCCGTTTGGGAGACGGCGCGCCCGAAACGCTTTCGTCCGCATTGGACGGAAGAATTTCAAATTCGGGCAATATTTCCTTTAAAAGTTCTTTTCTTCTCGGAGAACCGCTCGCGAGAATATATTCGTAGTTCATTCTTTTACCTAATTTAAGGAAAAACCGCTCTCTCGCCCCGCATAAGAAGGGGGAAAGCGGTTTTATCGTTCGTTTTAAAGTATTTCGAGATTTTTGCGGAAAGCTTTTTTAAACTCACCGTTCGCCTTTTCCGCCGTGCGGATTTCGAGCGCGGCATCCCCCGTCACTTCCGTTTTCATAATCACGGAATCGCCGAGCACGTCGCAGTTTACGCCCGTCACGAGCCCACCGCCGCTTCTATCCAAACATTCCGCAATGCGAAGAAGTACGCCGAGCTTTTTCACCGCGTCAAGGTCTTCTTCCAAAACGATATCCTTATACCGCATCCAGTCGAGCATATTGATATCTTCGCGGTTATGACAGCCTGCCACGAACGCCGCAAGCACGATTTCACGATGCGTTGCGCCGTAAATCGCCGTGTTCAAAGTCATATACCAGCTATGCTTTGCGTGGTTATAATATCTCACTCTCATTCCGCAATCGTGCATGTGCGCCGCAATCTTTAAAATCTTTAAGTATTGACGGGAGAACTTATGCAACACGCGCAGTTGCTTGAAAAGCTGTACGGAAAGTTGCACGACGTGTTCCACGTGCGATACGTCGCAACCGTGATATTTTACGAGCGTATT